>NZ_JBBEBZ010000119.1:0-21590 GCF_040882075.1 Nitriliruptor sp. | reverse complement strand
CTCGCAGCTCGAGGCGATCGAGCGTGGCGAGGTCGACGTGGCCATCGTCAACCACTACTACCTCGCCCGGTTCACCGCCGAGAACCCGGACTTCCCGGCCGCGAACAAGTACCTGCCGGGTGACATCGGCGGGCTCGTCAACGTCGCCGGCGTCGGCGTCCTCGCCAGCTCCGATCAGCCGTCGGCGGCCGAGCAGTTCGTCGCCTACCTGCTGAGCGAGCAGGTGCAGGACTTCTTCGGCACCGAGACCAACGAGCGCGAGTTCCCCGCGGTGACCGGCATCGAGGCGACCGGCCTGCCGAGCATCGAAGAGCTGTCCCCGCCGGATGTCGACCTGTCCGACCTCGAGGATCTGCAGGGCACCATCGAGCTGCTCCAGGAGACCGGCGCGCTGGAGTAGGGCGTCGGGGCCGAGGTCCGCGGTCGCTACCGTCCCGACGTGACCGAGACCCGCGCTCCGGCCCCCGTCGACCCGCTCGACGCGACGGCCCCCGCTCCGCCTCAACGGTGGCGGGGCCCCCGTCGTGCGAGCGGGTCGACGTCGCCGTTGGTCGCCGGGCCGGCGGTCGTGATCGCGTTCCTGATGCTGGTCCCGGCCGCCTATCTGGTGTTCCAGGCGGCCGAGCTGCCCCCCGCGCGCATCATCGACATCGTGATCTCACCGGACACCCTGCGGCTGACGCTCCGGACCCTCGGGCTGGCGGTGGCGGTCACCGCGGCGTCGCTGCTCATCGGCCTGCCCCTGGCCTGGCTGACCGTGCGCAGCGACCTCCCCGCGCGTCGCTTCTTCGCCGTCGCGACGGCGCTGCCGCTGGTGATCCCCACCTACGTGGGCGCGTACGCCATCCTCGCGACCTTCGCTCCGGGCGGTCTGGTCGAGGCGTGGTTCGGGTTCCGGCCACCCTCGCCGTACGGGTTCCCCGGCGCGTTCGCCGCTCTGACGCTGTTCACCTACCCCTACGTGCTCCTCACCTGTCAGGCCGCGCTCCGTGGCATCGACCCACAGCTCGAGGAAGCGTCCCGGTCGCTCGGGCGGGGGCCCGTGGCGACCTTCGTGCGTGTCACCCTGCCGCAGCTGCGTCCCGCCGCCGCGGCTGGTGGGCTGCTGGTGTCGCTGTACGTGCTGAGCGACTTCGGTGCGGTGTCGATGCTGCGGTACTCGACCTTCACCCGTGCCCTGTACACCCAGTTCCGGTCCGCGTTCGATCGGGCACCCGCCGCCGTGCTGGCACTCGTGCTGGTGACCCTCACCATCGTGGTCCTGATCGTCGAGGCGAGGTTCGCCAAGGACCGGGGCGGTCAGTTCCGCACCCGGTCGACCTCGCCGTCGCCAGCGGTGGTCCCGTTGCGCCGCTGGCGGTGGCCGGCGGCGGTCTTCGCGTCGTCTGTCGTGGCAGCCGGCCTGGTCGTGCCCGTGACGGTCGTGGTCTACTGGCTGGTCCGTGGCCTGCGATCGGGCGAACCTCTGGCGCTCGTGTTCGGCGCCGCCGGCCGCAGCCTCCTGGTCGCCGCCCTCGGTGCGCTGGTCGCCACGGCCGCCGCACTGCCCATCGGCATCTGGTCGGCCCGGTCGTCCTCGCGGGTCGCCCGGGCCATCGAGCGAGCCTCGTTCACCGGCTACGCCCTCCCCGGGATCGTCGTCGCGCTCGCGCTGGTCTACGTCGGCATCCGGGTCACCCCGTCGCTCTACCAGACCTTGGCGATGCTGGTCTTCGCGTACGTGGTGCTGTTCCTGCCCCAGGCCGTCGGCGCCATCCGGACCTCGCTGCTTCAGGTCCCGACGACGGTGGAGGAGGCCTCCCGGACGCTCGGCGCCGGCCGCGTCCGCACGCTCGTCCGCGTCCTGCTCCCGCTGTCGAGCCGAGGCGCGCTGGCGGGGGGATCGCTGGTGTTCCTCACCGCGATGAAGGAGCTGCCGGCGACCCTCCTGCTCGCCCCGACGGGCTACGACACCCTGGCGGTCCGGGTCTGGTCCGCCACCCGCGAGGCGTTCTTCGCGCGGGCTGCAGCGCCGGCGCTCCTGCTGATCGTCCTCGGCTCGTTGCCGCTGGCCATCCTGACGATCCGGGGCCGCCGCGCCGAGTGAGTTCCGCGGTCGCCGGCCAGCCGCCGGTGGCGGTCAGCCGGCGTGCGGGAAGGTGACGATCGGGCCGAGCACGGCGACGTCCACGCGGTCGCCACGGTGCAGGTCGAGCAGCGGGCCGCGACGAGCGCGGATCGAGGTGCCGTCGGCGAGCCGGACGTGCACGAGCTGGTCGTGGCCGAAGTACTCGATGCCGGTGATGGTGGCCGTCCCGCGCGGGTCGGCGGAGACCTGCAGCGACTCGGGGCGGATCACGGCGGCGACCTCGGGGGAGGTGACCGCATCCGTGGTCGGGAGCTGGCCGAGCGCGGTGTCGACCAGGTAGGTGTCGATCCGCCGCGCCGGCAGCACGTCGGCCTCGCCGACGAAGCCGGCGACGAACCGGGTCGCCGGCCGCGTGTAGAGCGTCTGCGGTTCGTCGACCTGGTGGATCCGGCCGGCTTGCATCACCGCGACCCGGTCGGCGAGGCTGAGGGCCTCCTCCTGGTCGTGGGTGACGAACACGGCTGTCGCGTCGGCGGCGCGGAGGATGGACCGGACCTCCTCACGCACGGTCGAGCGGAGCGACGCGTCGAGGTTCGAGAACGGTTCGTCGAGCAGGACCAGCTCGGGGGAGGGCGCGAGCGCACGCGCGAGCGCTACCCGCTGCTGCTGGCCACCGGACAGGGCGGAGGGCAGCCGTCGCCCGAGGTCACCCAACCCGACCAGATCGAGGACCTCGTGGACCTGCTCCCGGCGTGCGCGACGTGGGAGGTCCCCGAGGCCGTAGGCGACGTTGCGTGCCACGCTCAGGTGCGGGAAGAGCGCGTAGTCCTGGAAGACCAGGCCGACGGGTCGCTTCTCGGGCGGGACCGAGGTGCGGTGATCGGCGACGATACGGCCATCGATGACGATCTCGCCCGCGTCCGGTGCGAGGAGGCCGGCGATCATGCGCAGGACGGTGGTCTTGCCGCAGCCCGACGGTCCGAGCAGTGCGGTCAGCGTGCCGCGGGGCACGTCGAGGTCGACGCCGTCGACGGCCACGGTCGTCCCGTACGCCTTGACCAGACCGCGACACGCCAACGCGGTGGTCCGCGTCGGGGCGGGCAGGTCCAGGGTGACCACGGGAGGGACTCGTCAGGTCGGCGGATAGGTGAGGCTACCCTTCCTCGACTTCCGCGCGCAGCTCGAGGTCGGTGGCCGCGCCACCTCGGCCGGTCCGTGCGGTCCACACCTCCCCGAGGTCCCCGGCCGGGTGCTCGATGGGGCGTGGCTAGGCTCGGTCCTATGAGCGTCCCCGAACCACTCCCGTCGACCGGACCCGCCCCACGTCGGGCGGTCAGCGTCCTCGGCGACCGGGTCCTCGTCGCACCGCCGGGCGACGCCGAACGGCGCACGAAGGCGGGGATCCTCATCCCGGCGACCGCGCGGTCGGTCGACCGCAAGGGCATCTGGGGAGCGACCGTCGCCGTCGGACCTCACGTCCGCCACGTGACGGTCGGTGCCGACGTGCTCTACCTGCCCGAGGACGCCATCGAGGTGGACGTCCAGGGGGACGCCTACCTCATCGTCCGGGAGCGCGACGTCCACGCGGTCGGCACCTCCGATGCGGCGGACACCAGCACCGGCCTCTACCTCTGACCGACCTCTGACCGACGGGAGCCCCGTGTCGTCGATCGCCTCCTCGTCCGCTGCCGGTCCACCTCCGGGCATGCGGGTCCGGTTGTCCTCCAACGAGTCGCCGTACGGGCCATCACCGGAGGCGCTCGCAGCCGCGACGGCCGCCGCGGCCGAGGCGCACCTGTACCCCGACGATCAATCTGTGGCGCTGCGTCGGGCCATCGCGAACGATGCCGGGGTCCCGCTCGACCAGGTCGTCGTCGGCAACGGGTCGGCCGCGTTGCTGATGGACGCCATCGGGTGTCTCGCGCGCCCGGCGCCGGACGGCACGCCTGCCGAGGTGCTCGCCTTCGAGCGCAGCTTCATCGTCCACCGACTCGGCGCCCGGAACGCCGGTGCCCGGTACGTCCAAGCCCCCGACGGCGGACCGGCCACCGGGGATCGGAACGGCTACACGCGCGATCCCGAGGCCCTGCTCGAGCGGGTCACCCCGGCGACCCGCATCGTCGTGATCGACAACCCCGGGAACCCGACCGGCAGCCACCTGTCGGGCTCCGAGCTGACCGCGCTGCTCGCGGAGCTGCCCGACCACGTGACGGTGCTGCTCGACGAGGCCTACCACGACTACGCGGCGGATGATCCGACCTACGCGACCCACGCCGACCTCGACGTCGACCACCCGCGGGTCCTGGTCACGCGGACGTTCTCCAAGGCGCACGCGCTGGCGGGGCTGCGGATCGGGATGCTCACCGGGCCAGCCGACCTCGTGGCCGAGGTCGACGGGTGGCGGCCGAGGTTCAACGTGACCGCGCCATCGCAGGCCGCCGCCATCGCATCGCTCGCGGACCGGGACCACCTCGAGGCGGGGGTCGAGCGCACGCTCGAGGGGCGCCGCCGGATGGTCGATCACCTGCGCGCCGCTGGGATCCCGCTGACCGCCGGTCTCGGCAACTTCGTGACCATCGAACTCGGCCAGGCATCCGGACCCGTCGTCGACGCCTACGCCGCCCACGGGGTCGGTGTCCGACCGCTGGAGCCCTACGGGATGCTCGCACAGATCCGCGTCAGCGTCGGCAGCCCGGACGAGGTCGACGCGTTCCTGTCCGCATCGGACGAGGTGCTCGCCGACGTCGCTTCACGCGGCTGACCCGCGCCGCCGGTCTCGTACCCTCCAGTCCTCCGATCCTCTCGACCCCTCCCGCCCCCCGCTCCCGACGCAGAGGCGACCTCCGGTGCGACGATCCCTCGCCCTCCTGGTGAGCGCCCTGGTCGTGGTCGCTTGCAGTGGGGACGGCGACATCGCGGACTTCGGCCCGGGTGCGCCCACGGCGGATGCTCCCGAGCTGCCAGCCGATCGCGGGCTGGATGTCACCACCGTCGAGGAGCCCGGCGAGGTCCCGCCGGAGGACGCTGAGCTGACCGAGGCCGACTGGCCGGCGGCCGCGGCGTGGATCCGGCGGGAGAACGAGGCCGGCCGGCCGGTGGTGATCAACTTCTTCGCGAGCTTCTGTGAGCCCTGCAAGCGTGAGCTCCCGCTGCTGCTGGACACCGCCGCGCGCGAGACCGACGTCGCCTTCCTCGGCGTCCACACCAACGAGCAGCGCGCCCTCGGTGAGCAGATGGTCGAGGAGTACGGCATCGTGTTCCCCACGCTCCACGACCCGACCGGGGACGTGGTCTTCGAGGTCGGTGGGCGTGGGCTCCCGCACACCGTCGCCTTCGACACCGAGGGCCGTCTGGTCAGCCGGGTGTTCGGTGAGCTCACCGAGACCAGCCTCGATCGGCTCATCGACGAGGCGCGGTGAGCGGAGCAGCGCAGGCAGGCCCGCTCCTCCCGCCCGGTCGTTCGGGACGGCCCCGCGTCGTGCGGTCGATCCTGCGCCGTGACGGTGTCCCCGTCGACCTCGCGGTCGTCGAGATCGGTGAACCGCACGCGCCGGCCGTCGTGCTGGCCCACGGGGTCGGTTCCTCGGCCCGCTTCGTCGCCGCCGCGTGTGCCGAGCCGTTGGCGCGGGCCGGGCGACGTCTGGTCACCTACGACGCCCGCGGCCACGGTGGCTCGACGGTCTGTCCCGACCCGGACGATCACCACCTCGACGCGTACGCCACCGACCTCGCTGCGGTCGTCGCGTCCACGTCAGGTGTCGAGGCGGTCGGCGGCATCTCGCTCGGTGGCCACGCCGCGTTGCGCTGGCCGGGGCGAGTGCCCCGCGTGGTGTGCCTGCCCGCGTGGGAGGGCACCGCCGTGGCCGGCGAGGGGCCGCACGCGGTCGTCGCCGAGGAGGTGCGACGGGTCGGCGTCGACGGGATCGTCGACCGGCTGCGGCGCGACACGCAGATGCCGACGTGGCTGCGGGACACGCTCGTCACCGACTACGCCCGCCACGACCCGGCGAGCCTGGCGGCGGCGCTCGTCGCGCTCGACGGCGGCGAGGCACCGACGCTCGAGGAGGTGGCCGCGCTGCCCGACCCGGTGGCGGTCGTCGCGTGGCGCGACGATCCCGGCCACCCCTTCGCCGTCGCGGAACGGTTCGTGGCGGCCGCGGCGGTCGGCACGCTGACCGAACTCGCGCTGAGCGACCTCGACCGATCGCTGACTCGCTTCGGCGATGCGGTGGTCACGGCGCTCACCTCGGTCGGTGGCCGCTGAGGCTCCCGGTCGCGACCGCTCCGGTCAGGAGCGGGTGTGTGACGATCGCGGGGCGGCTGACGGGGCGTCTACGCCTCGTGAGCCACCCGCTGACCGTGAGCCACCCGCTGATCGTGAGCCACCCACCGCCCGTCAGCTACCCACCACGCGTCGGGCGGTCGGGGTCGTCGAAGGTGATCGGGGCGTCGAAGGCGGCGCGCCTGCCCGCGCGGCGGAGCGCCCGCAGGATGGGTCGGCCGGTGACGACCACCAGCGTGCCGGTCAGCAACGCTCTCGGGATGTCGAACCCGAGCGAGGTGGCGACCGTGAAGGTCAGGAACCGGCGGACGTTGTCCACGACGGCGTCGCCGGGCACGTAGGACAGCGCGGTCACGGCCTGGCCCCGGAGCACGAACGGCCAGACGGTGAGGTTCAGCAGCAGGCCGTACAGCAGACCCGCGGCGGCGCCGTAGGCGCCGAGCACGGCGAGCTCGACCCGTCCGCGCACCCGGCGTGGCAGCAGGCCGGCGCCCGCGGCGACCCAGGCGGCGCCGAGCATCTGGAACGGCAGCCACGGGCCCACCCCGGCCGTGATCAGCGCGGACGCGAACAGCGTGGTGGCCCCGAGCGCGAACCCGAACCCCGGTCCGTACGCGCGGCCGGCGAGGACGAGCAGGAAGAAGATGGGCTCGAAGCCGGCGACACCGGTCCCGAGCGGCCGTAACGCCGCTCCGGCCGCCGCGAGCACGCCCAGCATCGCCACGGTCCGGGCGTCCATCCCGCCGTCGGCGAGCTCGGCGACGACGACGGCCAGGACGAGCGGCAGCAGCAGCGCGAACAGCAGCGTCGGATCGCCGACGCGGGCCAGCGGGGCGTCGGCCGAGGTCAGCAGCGGCCAGGTGAACCCCACCAGCCCGATGAGGGAGGTGATCGCCAGCGCCGCGGCGGCGCGCGGCCTGACCGCGACGGGCGTGGCTCGTGCCAGGACGGGGGGAGCGGTCACGGCAGGACCGCCAGCGCCTCGGCGACCTCGGTCACCGTGAGCCACGGTTCGGGGGCGAGCACCTTGCTGACCTGGGGCGCGAACGCGGGCGAGCCGACCACGACCTCGGCGGTCGGACCGTCCGCGACGACCTCGCCGTCGGCGATGACCACCGTCCGGGTCGCGACCTCGGCCACGAGTTCGACGTCGTGGCTGGCGAGGACGATGGCGTGGCCCTCGGCGGCGAGCTCCTCGAGGACCTCCACCAGACGCACCTTGGCGCCGAGGTCGAGGCCCCGCGTCGGCTCGTCGAGCAGCAGCAACGCGGGGGCGGCCGTCAACACGATCGCGAGCACGAGGGCCAACCGTTGTCCCTCCGACAGGTCCCGTGGGTGGTGGTCGTCGTCGAGGCCGGGGACCAGACGCTCGAGCAGTTGCCGGCAGGTCCCGTCCGGGACGTCGGCATCGGCGTCGGCGGCCGCGCACTCCTCGGCGACGGTGGGTGCGTACAGCAGATCCGCAGGCTGCTGCGGGACGAGCCCGACCTCGGCGATCAGCGCTGCGCCGGACAGCGCGGATGGGTCCTGCCCTGCCACGCGGACGTCGCCGGCCGCCGGGGAGACCGACCCGGTCAACGCGGCCAGCAGCGACGACTTGCCCGCACCGTTGCGTCCCATGAGGGCTACGACCTCGCCGCGGTGCAGCGCGAGGTCGACGCCTCGGAGCGCGACGGTCGGCCCGTACCGCACCACGAGGTCCCGGACCTCGGCGATGGGCGTGCCGTCGCGATCGACCCCGCGGCGTCGTGGCTGGTGGCCGGTGAGTCGTTCGCGCAGGGGACCTGCCGAGCGCCGGGCGTCGCGGACGGTGAGCGGCAAGGGGGACCAGCGGGCGACCCGGCCGAGCTCGACCACCGGCGGTGCGACCGGGGCCTGCGCGAGCACGGTCGCCGGGTCACCGACGACGGGGGGACCGCCGTCGCCGCGCAGCAGCACGACACGGTCGGCGAACTGGACGACGCGCTCGAGCCGGTGCTCGGCGAGCAGGACCGTGATCCCGAGGTCGTGGACCAAGCGGTGGAGGGCGGCGAGCACCTCCTCGGCCGCGGGCGGGTCGAGCGCTGAGGTGGGCTCGTCTAGAACGAGCACGCGTGGGCCCACGGTCAGCACCGACCCGATGGCGACCCGCTGGCGCTCACCTCCCGACAGGGTCCGCACGGGTCGGTGTCGCAGGTGGACGAGCCCGAGCAGGTCGAGGGTCTCCTCGACGCGGCGGCGCATGACGTCGGCGGGGAGGGCGAGGGACTCCATGCCGTAGGCCAGCTCCTCCTCCACGACGTCGGTGACCATGCCGGCCAGCGGGTCCTGCCCGACGACGCCGACCAGGTCGGCCATGTCCCGTGGCGGGTGCGTGCGGGTGTCGCGGCCTCCGACCGTGACCCGACCTCGCAGCGTGCCGCCGGTGGAGTGGGGCACCAGGCCGTTCACGGTCCGTAGCAGCGTGGTCTTGCCCGTCCCCGTCGGTCCGATGACCAGGCACAGCTCGCCCTCGGGGACGTGGAGCGACACGTCGTGGAGGGACGGTCGTGCCGCGCCGTCGTAGGTCACCGTGACCCGGTCGAGATCGATCACGCCGGCACCTGCGGGCGGTCGGTACCGACGGCGGCATCGAGCTCGGCGTGGGACGGCCCGGCGCCGTGGAGCGTCGGCGGCGGCGTGACGAACGCCGGCAGCAGCGCGACCAGGATCCCGGCGGCTGCGAGCGGCGGGAACGGCGGCACCGCGAGCGGGCTGACCGACGGGGAGATGGCGGACGGGTCGATGCCGCCGGCGACCACGACCAGCGCGGCGGCCGTGAGCCCCGCGGCCGTCGTGAGCCACTCGGGCGACCGCCACGGGTCCGGCCGGTAGCGCGAGCGGACGGTCCTGCGACCCGCGAGGTGCAGCCCTGCGCCACACACCACCAGCCCGGACGCCAGCGCGGACAGGGCGGCCGGGAGCGACGAGCTCGCATCGAGCAGCCCGTAGACGCCGAAGCAGGCGCCGAGCAGACCGCCGAGGAGTAGCACCCCGGTCGCTCGGCGGGTCGCCGTCGGGACGGCTGCGCGACGGCCGTAGCCCCGGCTGTCCATGGCCGCCGCGAGCGCCAGGGACCGTTCGAGCGCGTCCTCGAGCACGGGGAGAGCGACCTGGATCACCGATCGCGGGCCGCGGTGGGGGCGGCCGCGGAGCCGGCGCGCGCCACGGATCCGCTGGACCGACTCGACCAGCTGCGGGGTGAAGGTGATGGCCACGACCACGGCGATGCCGACCTCGTAGAGGGCGGCGGGCAACACCGCGAGCAGCCGCTTCGGGTTCGCCAGCGCGTTGGCGGCGCCGATGCACAGCAGCAGGGTGGCGAGTCGCAGACCATCGCTGACGGCGGCCAGCACGGCCTCGCCGGTGACCGGCCCGCCGAGCGTCACCCCGGCCGCCCAGTCCGGCAGCGGCACCTCCGGCAGGGTGAACAGCAGCAGTCCCGGCTGCGACGGAGCGAGGACGATCTGGAACACGGTGCGGAACACCAGCACGACGCCCGCGACCTTGAGGAAGACCCCGAAAGCGCGTGCCCACGGGGCCGCGGTCCGCCGTGCGGAGACCACGTACCCGAGCACCGCGATCACGAGTAGGAGCAGGAGCACGTTGGTGGTCCGGGAGGCCGCGGTGGCGCACCCGAGCGCCCACAGCCACCAGGCGCCGGGGTGCAGCTGACGAGGCACGGCACGACCGGCACCGCCCCGTCGCGCGGACGGCGCGGCGACCGGGCGAGCCTCGGCGACCGCCGGCGCTCTCACAGGACCTCGTCCCGTCGGCGTCGGCGCGCCTGCAGGATGCCCGCGCCGGCGAGCCCGACGATCAACAGGCCCCCGACGGCTGGACCGATCGCGGAGCGTCCCCCCGCTGGGTCGCCGAACGACACATCGAGCAGGACCGGTTCGGGTCCGTCGGTGCCGTCCTCGCGCGTCGTGGTCGTGCCGCCGTCGCCCTCGTCGGCCCCGGCGAGCGCGGGATCCCCCGGGTCACCGGGTTCGCCGTCGCTGCCCGTGGAGCCGTCGTCGTCGTCGCTGTCGTCGTCGCGGACCTCCGAGCGTGCCTGGCCCGCGCTCGACGCGTCGGGGGGTGTGGATGCCTCCGGAGGGGCGTCGGGCGGGTCGGCGCTGCTCGGCTGGGCTGCGGGCCGGGATCCGTCGCCTCCCGTCGACGCTCCAGCGGAGGACCCGCGACGATCGTCGCCACCATCCGATGCGTCCGTGTCGGGCGGTGTCGTCGGCGTCGGCGACGGCTCCGGAGTGGGAGCCGGCGCGGCCGGTGGTGGGGCCGACGGCGGCTGGCCCGCACCGAACACCCAGGCGTCGCTGCTGCCGGGAGGCGGGGTGCGGTTGGCCCCACCGCGGGTGTTGTAGGTCCAACCCGACGCGCCCGGCTCGGCGGACCAGTACGACCAGTAGGCATCCGACGGCGCGCCGTTACAGGGGTCGGGGAAGCGGTCGATGGTGCACACGAACCCCTGCTGTCCGGGCACGAACTCGTAGTGGAACCCCGCGCCCGTCAGGGCGGCGAGACCGTCCGACGGCCGACCCGGTGCGCACCGCTCGATGGTGGACCCCGACGCGCGTTCGACCAGCACGGTCACCCCGTCGCATCCCGCCGAAGCCGCGGTCGGACCGGCCGTCCACGGGCCGACCGTGAGCACCGTCAGCACCGCGACGCACAGCCACCGGGCGAGGTGCCGCCGGTGGGGGACGGACGCGGTGGGGGTCGTCACGGGGGATCCTCCCGGGCGTCCCCCGGGGTCCCGCGCTGCCCGCCGGACGACGACGCCCCTCGCGTGGTACGCGAGGGGCGGTGACGACCGGGAGGACGCGGACGTCTCCCGGGCTCCGCCCCGTGAACCTCGACGGGTGGTGGAGCCGCTCGCGCCAGGCAGGTGCTCCGACTCGTCGCCAGGCCGTCACCACCGAGGTGGGACGGGGCGACCTACGGTTGCGGGTCAGCGCCGGGTTCCGACCGGACTTCCCCCACCGGGTGCGTGTGGTTGCTGCGTCGGTGAGGGGAGCACGCTTCCGGCGACGCTGTCAACCGCGCGGCACCGCCGGCGCGCGCATCACGCCGAGGAGTCGTCACGGGTCGCCGATCCGGCGGCGGAGACCTCGTCGGCGAGCGCGCGCTTGGCCAGCGTCGCGCGCGCGACCCGCGATGTGGGGGCGCGGCCGAGACGGTCGGCCATCCAGGCGCTGACGTCGACGAGCGCCGCGAGGTCGACGCCGGTGTGGACCGCCGCCCCGTCGAGCGCGTACACGAGGTCCTCGGTGGCGAGGTTGCCGGTGGCCCCCGGGGCGTAGGGACACCCGCCGAGCCCCCCGGCGGAGGTGTCCGCGACCCGGACCCCGGCCTCGAACGCGGCCAACGTGTTGGCCAACCCCTGGCCGTAGGTGTCGTGGCAGTGGACCGCGAGCCGGTCGAGGGGGACGTCACCGGTCAGCGCGGCGATCAGGTCCTGGACCTGGACCGGGGTACCGACGCCGATGGTGTCGCCGAGCGAGACCTCGACGCAGCCGAGCTCGAGCAGGGCGGTCGTGACGCGACGGACGTCGTCGACGGGGACCTCGCCCTGGAACGGACAGCCGCAGACCGTCGACACGTAACCGCGCACCCGGAGCCCCGCGTCGGTCGCGCGGGTCACGACGGGAGCGAACATCGCCAGCGACTCGTCGATGGAACGGCCGAGGTTGGCGCGGCTGAACCCCTCGGAGGCCGCGCCGAACACCGCGACCTCGTCGACGCCGGCCGCGAGCGCGCCGTCCAGGCCGCGCTCGTTGGGGACCAGGACCGGGTAGCGCACGTCGGGGCGGCGGGTGAGCCCGGCGAGGACCTCAGCGGCGTCGGCCAGCTGCGGGACCCACCGGGGGGACACGAAGGAGGTGGCCTCGACGACCCCGAGGCCGGTGGCGGCCAGCCGCTCGATGAACCCGATCTTCACGTCGGTGGCGACGGTGCCGGGCTCGTTCTGGAGGCCGTCGCGGGGGCCGACCTCGACGATCGTGACGGCGTCCGGTAGCTGCCAGGTCACGGAGCGGCCTCCTGGTCGGGGGTGAAGCTGAGCAGCGGGCTGCCCGCATCCACCGAGTCACCGACGCCGACGTGGACCGCGGTGAGCGTGCCGTCGACCGGCGCGGTGATCGGGTGCTCCATCTTCATGGCTTCCACCACCAGCAGCGTGGTCCCCGCGGTCACGTGGGTCCCGACCTCGACCGGCGCGGCGATCAGCGATCCGGGCATCGGGGAGGCGAACGAGGAGTCCCCGAGGAGCGCCCGCTCGGCGACGTGTCGGGTGGCGGGCTCGTGCCGGAGGGCGATCGTGCGTCCACCGGTGTGGACCCAGACGGTGTCGTCGCCGTCCTCCGAACGCACCGAGGTGACCGTCGCCCGGACCTCGGTCCCGTCGAGGTCGACCCGCCAGGTGGCGGTCGTTGCGGACCGGGACCGGGGGACGGACTCGTCGACGACCGCGACCCGGACGTGTCGCTGCGTGCCGTCGGCATCGGTGACCGTGTAGGGCGGTCGGGCGGAGCCGTCCGGCGTCACCGCCACGCGGAGGTGGTGGACCCGGTCGCGGTCCTTCAGGGTGATCGGCGACCCGCCGTGATCGCCGAGCCGGAGCGGCCCGAGCGAGGTCGGCCAGCTCGGATCCTGGTCCGGCGTGCCGTCGCGGAGCACCGCCAGCGCGGCCACCACGAGTGCCGACGGGTCCGCAGGTGCGGGGCTCCAGCCGTCGAGGTGGTCGTCGAGGAAGCTCGTGGTCAGGTCGCCCGCGCGGTGGGCGGGGTGGTCGACGATCGCCGCGAGCAGTTCGAGGTTGGTGATCACGCCGTGGGCGACGGTGGTGCGGACCGAACCGACCAGCCGGTCGATCGCGGTCTTCCGGTCCGGGCCGTGGGCGATCAGCTTGCCGAGCATGGGGTCGTAGTGGGGGGTGACGATCCCGCCCGGTTCCACGCCCACGTCGTTGCGCAGGCCCGGGCCCGTCGCGAGCGTGAGCGCCTCGAGCTGCCCGACCTGCGGCAGCTGCGTCGCCGGGTCCTCGGCGTACCAGCGCACCTCGATGGCGTGACCGTCGGCGCGCACGTCGTCCTGATCGATGCCGAGCGGGTGGCCGGCGGCGACCCGCAGCTGGAGCGCGACCAGGTCGAGCCCGGTGACCAGTTCGGTGACGGGGTGCTCGACCTGCAGCCGGGTGTTCATCTCGAGGAAGTAGAAGGTCGGTTCGGGGTCGTCGAGCGTCGTGCCGTCGAGCAGGAACTCGACCGTCCCGGCGCCGGTGTACCCGACGGATCGGGCGGCAGCGACGGCCGCGTCGGTGAGCCGACGGCGGAGGGCGGGGTCGACGGCCGGGGACGGAGCTTCCTCGACGACCTTCTGGTGGCGTCGTTGGATCGAGCACTCGCGCTCGAGCACGGAGATGACGTGGCCGTGCTCGTCGCCGAGGACCTGCACCTCGATGTGGCGCGGTCGGCTCACCAGACGCTCGAGGATGACCCGCTCGTCACCGAACGCAGCCTTGGCCTCGCGCCGGGCGGCCGCGATCGCGTCGCGCAGGTCGCCCTCCTCGTGGACGGTGCGCATGCCCTTCCCACCGCCACCAGCGACCGCCTTGACCAGCAGGGGGAAGCCGACGTCGCCGGCGGCCGCGACCACACCGTCGTCATCGTCGCCCGTGGTGTCCGCGCCCGGGACCACGGGGACCCCGGCCTCGGTCAGGTGCCGCTTGGCCGCGGCCTTGTCGCCCATCAACTCGATCACGTCCGGCGTCGGCCCGACGAAGATCAGGCCCGCCTCCCGGACAGCGCGGGCGAAGCCGGCGTGCTCGGACAGGAAGCCGTAGCCGGGGTGCACCGCGTCGGCGCCGCTGGCGACCGCGGCGGCCACCACCCGTTCCACGTCGAGGTAGCTCGCGGTGGCGGGAGCGGGGCCGATCGCGACCGCGGCGTCAGCCTCACGCACGTGCGGCGCACCTCCGTCCGCGGCGCTGTAGACGGCCACCGTGGCGATGCCGAGCTCGCGGCAGGTCCGGATGATCCGTCGGGCGATCTCGCCACGGTTGGCGATCAGCACCCGCCGTATCGGTCGTGGGCTGCTGGGCGAGGGACCTGCGACCACGGAGGGCTCCCCGTGCGGACGGCGACGTGCTGGACGGAGCCGGACGCTAGCAGCGAGGCCCGGTGCAACCCCTGGCGGGCCTCGTGCGTCGGGTGTGTCAGGATGCCCGTCAGACCGACCGGAGCGAGACGATGTCCAGCACCCGCCACCTGACCGTCCGCCGCGGCACCGCGTTGCTCGCCGCCGCCACCTTGGTGCTCGCTGGGTGCGGCGGGGGTGACCCGACGGTGGTCGACACCGCTGCCGAACCCGAACCGACGCCGACCGAGGCGCTCGCGGCGGACCCGGAGGATCTCGAGGAGCCGGAGGGCGAGGTCACCGAGGAGCCCACCCCGGCACCGGCAGAGCCCACCACCGGCCCGAGCGCCGACGATGACGAGCTCGCCGACCCGTGCGCCGGCCACGAGGACCGTGACGACGAGGCGTTCATCGAGGTCGTGTCGCCGGTCTCCGAACAGCAGGCCAGCGCCGGTGCGGTCGAGCTCGTCGGCTGCAGCAACGTGTACGAGGCGAACGTGCAGTGGAGCCTGTACGACGGCGACGGGCGCGAGCTCGACACGGGCTTCACCACCGCGGAGTGCGGGAGCGGTTGCGTCGGCGCGTTCGCGGACTCGGTCCCGCTCGACGCGGCCGCCGGGGAACCGTTCGCGGAGCTGCACGTCTACGCCGAGGACGCCGCGAGCGGCGATCGGGTCCACCTCACCGCGATCCCGCTCGTCCTCAGCTGACCGGGTCGGTCCGGGCGACCGTCAGCGCGCGTCAGATGCCCAGGGGACGGGCTGGCGGGCGAAGAAGGCCGCCATGCCGGCCTGTCCCTCGTCGCTGACCCGACGGCGCGAGATCAGCTCGACCCGGGCATCCACGGTGTCCCTGGGGTCGGGGGTCGC
Source organism: Nitriliruptor sp. (assembly GCF_040882075.1). NCBI lineage: Bacteria > Bacillati > Actinomycetota > Nitriliruptoria > Nitriliruptorales > Nitriliruptoraceae > Nitriliruptor > Nitriliruptor sp. Next base: position 6,214 of record NZ_JBBEBZ010000119.1, on the reverse strand, counting down.
CGCGATGGTCGCCAGCAGTCGCTTGGTATCGCGCACCGCGCCAGGCGCTGCGGCGAGGAAGGCGTCCACCAGCGTCGCGACCTCGGCGTCGAGCGCTGCCTCGTCGTCGACCACGTCGACCAGCAGGCCGAGCGCCAGGGCTCGGTCCGCGTCGAAACGCTCGCCGGTCAACAGGTAGCGACGAGCCGCGCCGATGCCGGTGCGGCGGACCGCGTAGTGCGAGATCATGGCCGGTGCGAGGCCGAGCCGGGTCTCGCTGAAGCCGAACAGCGATCCGCGCACGGCGACGGCCACGTCCGCGCAGGTCACCAGGCCGAGCGCGCCGGCGAGGCAGTGGCCGTTGACGCGGGCGATGACCGGGGCGGGGCAGGTGTCGACCGCGGCCAGCATCGCCTCGAACCGTCGCGAGCTCGCGGCGTTGTCCTCGAAGCTCGCGTCCACGGCCGAGCGCATCCAGTTGAGGTCCGCGCCCGCGGAGAACACCGATCCCGCGCCGGTGACCACGACCACGCGGACGCTGTCGTCGACGCCGGCGAAGGCGGACGTGAGCGCCTCCTGCAGCCGCCCGTCGAAGGCGTTCTTCACCTCGGGGCGGTCGATGGTCAGCGTCAGCACGCCACGGTCGTCGAGCTCGGTGCGCAGCACGTCGGTCACGTCCGGTTCCTCCTCGGCGGCGGCAGGACGCTATCCGCCTCGTCCCGTCATCCACAGCCGGCACGGGGCCCGTCGGCGGGACGAGCCGGCAGCGTGTGACCCTTGCGCTCCAGCGGACGGGAGGCAACGATGTCGATCGACGAACGGGACCGGCTCGCGCTGCACCGGCGGCTCGAGCAGGTCCTCGGACCGGAGCACGCCGTGAACCTGGTTGCGAGCCTGCCGCCCGCAGGCGACCGTGTCGCCACCGGTCGGGACATCGAGCGGCTCTGGGAGGCCGTGCACGCGCTCGGGGACCGCATCGATCGTCTCGAAGGTCGCATGGACCGGCTCGAGGGCCGGATGGACGGCCTGTACGTCGAGATCCGTGCGCAGACCCGGACCTACCTCATCGCCAACACCGGGCTGATCGCCACGGTCGCCGCGCTCGCCTTCGGTGCCGCCCGCCTCGTCTGAGCATCCTGCGTCTGCCGGCCGCGTCGCGCGCGGCACCTCACCGACCCGTCGCGGTCGGCGACGGTACCGGTCACATGCGGAAGACCCCGTAGCGCGGCGGTTCGACCGGCGCGTGGCGCGCCGCCGCGAGGCCCATGGCGAGCACGTCCCGGGTCGCGACCGGATCGATGACCCCGTCGTCCCAGAGCCGGGCCGTGGCGTAGTAGGGGTTGCCCTGGTGCTCGTACTGGTCACGGATGGGCGCCTTGAAGGCCTCCTCGTCCTCCGCGGACCACTCCTCACCCCGTGCCTCGAGGCCGTCGCGGCGGACGGTGGCCAGCACGCTCGCGGCCTGCTCGCCGCCCATGACCGAGATGCGTGCGTTGGGCCAGGTCCACAGGAACCGCGGGGAGTACGCGCGGCCGCACATCGCGTAGTTGCCGGCACCGAACGACCCGCCGGTCACGACCGTGAACTTCGGGACCGTGGAGCAGGCGACGGCCGTGACCATCTTGGCGCCGTCCTTCGCGATCCCCCCCGCCTCGTACTCGCGGCCGACCATGAACCCGGTGATGTTCTGCAGGAAGACCAGTGGGACCCCACGCTGGTTGCACAGCTCGATGAAGTGGGCGCCCTTGAGCGCGGACTCGGAGAACAGGATCCCGTCGTTGGCGACGATGCCGACGTCGTGGCCGTGGATGCGGGCGAACCCGGTGACCAGCGTCTCGCCGTAGAGCGGCTTGAACTCGTGGAGCCGGGACCCGTCGACGATGCGGGCGATGATCTCGCGCGCGGCGACCGGCTGGCGAGGGTCGGTCGGGATCAGCCCGTACAGCTCCGCGGGGTCCTCGGCCGGTGGCTCGGGCTCGGCTGCAGGTCCCGTGTGCCCGAGCCCGACGCCGAGGTCGGGGACCGGGCAGGTGGCCACGGCGTCGCGCGCGAGCTGGAGGGCGTGGCGGTCGTCGATCGCGAGGTGGTCGACGACCCCGGACGTGCGTGCGTGCAGGTCCCCCCCGCCGAGCTCCTCGGCCGAGACGACCTCGCCGGTCGCGGCCTTCACCAGCGGTGGCCCACCGAGGAAGATCGTGCCCTGACCCTCGACGATGATCGTCTCGTCGCTCATCGCCGGCACGTAGGCGCCACCCGCGGTGCAGCTGCCCATCACCACCGCGATCTGGGGGATCCCCGCGCCGGAGAGGGTGGCCTGGTTGTAGAAGATGCGGCCGAAGTGATCGCGGTCGGGGAACACCTCGTCCTGCTTCGGCAGGAACGCGCCCCCGGAATCCACCAGGTAGATGCACGGCAGGCGGTTGTCGCGGGCGACCTCCTGGGCCCGCAGGTGCTTCTTGACCGTCACCGGGTAGTAGGTGCCACCCTTGACCGTGGCATCGTTGGCCACGATCACGCACGTCCGTCCGCTGACGCGGCCGACCCCGGTGATGATGCCGGCTCCCGGAGCGTCGTCGTCCTCCATCCCCGCCATCGCCAGAGGGGACAGCTCGAGGAACGGGGTGCCGGGGTCGAGCACCGACTCGACCCGGTCCCGAGGCAGCAGCTTGCCGCGGGCGACGTGCTTGTCGCGCGACCGCCCGGGGCCGCCGAGCGCAGCCACAGCGAGCCGCTGGTGCAGGTCGCCGGCGAGCTGGCGGTTGTGGGCCGCGTTCGCCGTGAACCGGTCCGAGGTCGTATCGGCCGTGCTGACGAGTCGATCCACGCGCTCCGCTCCCTGACCGCTGTGCCGGATGGTGCGGCGTCCACGTCCACGCCGCCACCGTGCGTCGGGAGCCTAGAGGCCGGCGCTGACCGCGCGCCCACGCGCGCGTGCCTGCGGGGACGGGAGGTGTCGCGGGGTCCGAGCGCGAAAGGGACGGCGGGGGAGTGCCCCCTCGAACGCTCGAAGGAGTCGTGGTGCGACAGCAGGGACGTGGTGGCCGTGATCGGCGTGGGGAGGGGACCTGGCGCGCGGGTGGCCGCCGGATGGGCCTGGTGGTCGCCGTCGGGCTCGTGCTCTCGGGGCTCATCGGCGCCCCAGCCGCCGCCCACGAGGAGCGCGCCAGCCAGTTCCCGTCGGGCGACGGGACGACACCCGAGCACCGCACCTTCGACGAGGCGGCGGACGTCATCGTCGTGTGCAAGGACGACGTCTCGCCCGGGCGCCTCGCCGCCATCGGTGACCCGGCGCTCCGCGCGTTCAACCAGCGACTGCTCGCGGACTGCGCCCACCAGCACATCCAGGCCGCGGTCGACGCCGTCGAGGTCCAGGGCACCAACATCTACGTCCTGCCGGGCGTCTACCGCGAGCAGCCCTCGTGGGACGAGAACGCCCCCTGCACCCAGGAGTACGACGACGGTGTCGTCGAGTACGACCTCATCGTCAGCTGTGGCGAGGTCATCAACCTCGTGACCGTCGCCGGTGATGACCCGGACGACGACGACATCATCTGCGACAACCAGCTGTGTGACCTGCAGATCGAGGGCACCGGGGAACGTCCCGAGGACACCGCGCTCCGCGGCGGGTTCAAGGCGGACGGGTCGTGGGTCAAGCACAACGGCATCAAGGCCGACCGCGCGGACGGCTTCGTGCTGTCGAACATGGCCTTCCAGGTCTTCCGTGAGAACGCCATCTACGTCCACGAGACCGACGGCTACCTGCTCGACCGGGTCGTGGCGAGCCACAACGACCTCTACGGCATCCTGACCTTCACCTCGGACCACGGGCTGATCCGCGACTGCGACACCTACTTCAACGGTGACTCGGGGATCTACCCCGGTTCTGCGGCGAACGTCAACGCGGACAACCCCACCGCGCCGTTGACCCGTTGGGCGGTCGAGATCACCGGGTGCCAGACGCACCACAACGCGCTCGGCTTCTCGGGATCAGCGGGGAACTCGGTCTGGTTCCACGACAACGACGTCTTCCTCAACGCCGCCGGGTACGTCACCGACTCGTTCGTGCCGAACCACCCGGGGATGCCGCAGGACCACGCGTTCCTCGAGAACAACCGCCTCTTCATGAACAACGTGAACTACGTCGCCGAGTACGTCCAAGCCGGTCGCTGCGGCGGTGACCCGGCCGACCGTGGGTACGAGAACGGCACCGTCTGCCCGGCGTTCCCGGTCCCGGTCGGCACCGGCGTGATGATCGCCGGCGGCAACAACAACCTGGTCCGCGACAACGACATCTTCGACAACTGGCGCCAGGGGGCCATGCAGTTCTGGGTCCCCTCGGCGATCCGGGACGAGTTCGAGGACCAGTTCGACACCTCGAACGAGAACCAGTACCTCGACAACCGCATGGGCTTCGGACCCGGTGGGCTCGAGCAGCCGAACGGGGTCGATTTCTGGTGGGACGAGCAGGGGACCGGCAACTGCTGGCAGGGCAACACCGCCGTCACGGGCGAGGTGACCACGAACGCGACCGTGCCGATCGAGCAGACCGAGGGGCAGGTGCCCTTCACCGGTTTCCCCGACTGCGACTCCGGCGGCTCGCTGTTCCCCGTCGGATCGGTGGCCAAGTCCGCCCAGCTCGTGCCGTGCGCCACCTACGACCGCGAGGACCAGCCCGCGCCGCCGATGTGTGACTGGTTCGACTCCCCGGAGGCGCCCGCGGGCCGTCAGGCGCCGGCCGGTGAGGACCTCGACGCGCTGTTCTGGCCCACCGTCGCGATCGATCTCACCGAGGGCCTCGAGGACGGCGAGGTCCCCGGCGGCCGCGATGGAGACGCCGACGGTGACAGCTCGACCGGCGGTGACCAGGACGAGATCGAGCCGGTACCGGCCTCCTCACGCGGCGTCCTGCCCGTGACGGGTGCCGCCGGCATCCTCGGCCTCGCCGCCGTGGCGCTGCTCGGTGCCGGATCGCTCCGTCGCCGTCGCGCCGACGTCGGCTGACCCGTGCGACGGACCGCGGTGCTCGCGTTGGTGGTCGGGGCGGTGCTGGTCGCCGGCCCGGCCGCCGGCCTGCCGCTGGTCGGCGCGCCGCCGGTGGTCGCGGGTGACCTCGCGTTCGTCGATCACGACCGGGTCGTCCACCTGACCGCCTACGAGCAGCCGCTCACGGCCGTGGGGTACGCGCACGGCTCGGGTGCCCTCGTCGAGGTGCCGCTCGAGCACACCGGGGACGTGGGAGCGGTGACCGTGACCGACGTCGATCCGTTCCCCGAGCTGCTCGGCATGCTCGAGGTCGAGGCCGTCGCTGGCCTGCCGGTCACGCTCGAGCCGGGGGACCGTTCGACGGTCCGCATCGAGGCGCGGTTCGCCAACTGCCGTTACTACACCGAGCGTGCGGTCAACCTCTTCCGAGGTGCCGAGGTGACGGTCGCTGCGGCGGGCGGGACGACGACGTTCACCGCGCCGTACCCGAGCGAGGTGGTCCTGCGTTCGCCGACCATCCTCGGGTGCCCGGACCGCGTCACGGACCGCAGCGCCCGCCAGCGCATGCTGGCCCGCGACGAGTGAGCGTCAGCTCAGCCGGGTCTTGACGATCGCGGAGACGCGGTTGCCATCGGCGCGGCCCTGAACCTCAGCCATCGTGGCCTTCATGACCTGCCCCATCGCCTGGGGGCCCTCCGCGCCGATCTCGGTGATGACACGGTCCACGATGGCGCTGAGTTCGTCGTCGGAGAGCTGAGCCGGCAGGTACTCGGCGTAGAGCGAGGCTTCCGCGGTCTCGGCGGCGGCCTGCTCCTCGCGGCCCGCGTCGGCGAACGCGGTGGCGGCCTCTCGCCGGCGCTTGACCTCGGTGGCCAGCACCTTCTGGACCGTCTCGTCGGGCAGGCGCCCCTGCGGGCTGAGCCCCTCGGCGACGGCGGTGTTCTTGAGGGCAGCGACGACCATCCGCAGCGCCGACGTCCGCGCCTTGTCGCGCGCCTTCATCGAAGCGTGCAGATCGGACTCGATGCGGTCGTGCAGCTCGCTCACGAGAGGTCCCTCGGTCGGTCGGGGTCGCGGACCCGCTGATCGTAGGGCGGCCGCTCGGGGCACGAGCGAGGGCCCCCGCCGGATCGGCGAGGGCCCTCGTGGTGCATCGGCACCCGGAGGAGCGGGAGCGGCTCGGGGTGCCGGGCGGCCAGTCTCAGAGGTCTGGACATCGGGGTGTGTGAGCGCCGTTGTTGGCACATAATTT
>NZ_JBBEBZ010000118.1:0-21686 GCF_040882075.1 Nitriliruptor sp. | reverse complement strand
CGAGCCAGTAGGCAACGCCCGCTATCGCTACCCGCGCGGAGCTCTTCGGACCGATCTTCGGCAACTGCGTCTTCCCGGAGTAGCTAGCGCTCGGCCGAGGGCGGACGCGTGATGCGTCCGCCCTCACGGCTGTCAACGACAGCGAGACGGTCAGCGCGATCCCGCGCCGATCGCGTGGACGCCGCCGTCGACGTGGACGATCTCGCCGGTGATCCCTGGCATCCAGTCCGACAGCAGGGCACAGACCGTCCGCGCCACCGGTTCGGGGTCGGTCGTGTCCCACCCGAGCGGCGCCCGCTCCTGCCAGATCGGTCCGAAGCCGGCGAACCCGTCGATGCTCTTCGCGGCGACCGTCTGTAGCGGTCCGGCGGCCACGAGGTTGACGCGCACGCCCTGCGGACCGAGCTCGCGGGCCAGGTAGCGCGAGGTGGATTCGAGCCCCGCCTTGGCGACGCCCATCCAGTCGTAGGTCGGCCACGCCACCGATGCGTCGAAATCCAACCCCACCAGCGACGCACCGTCGGCGGCGGCCAGGAGGTCGCGGAACGCCCGGCCGAGGGCGGCGAACGAGTAGGTCGAGACGTGCACGGCCGTGGCGACGTCCTCCCACGGGGCGTCGAGGAACCCACCGCCGAGGCAGGACGGAGGGGCGAACCCGATCGCGTGCAGGATCCCGTCGACCCGACCCCACCGGCGCTCCAGATCCTTGGCCACTGCCGCCAGATCATCCTCGGAGGTGACGTCCAGCTCCAGGACGTCGGGCGGGTCGGGGAGGCGAACGGCGCTGCGCTCGGTGAGACGCCGGGCGCGGCCGAACGAGGTCAGCACGACCTCAGCGCCCTGCTCCTGGGCGACGCGGGCGACCGAGAAGGCGATCGAGCGGGGGTCGAGCACGCCGGTGATGAGCAGCTTCTTGCCCTCGAGCAGCACGGGGACTCCGATGGTCGTGGGACGGATCAGGTGGGGTCGTGGACGCGATCAGATGGGTCGTCGATCAGGCCGACGACGACGGCGAGCGCGACGCCGCCGTCGTGGGACAGCGAGCACGACCAGTCGCTCGCCCGACCGCGGAGGTGCAGGCGCGGGGCGCCGACCTCATCGCGGCGCACTTCGACGGCGTGGAAGGGCAGGCGCAGGTCGCCGAGCGCCTTGCGTGCGGCTTCCTTGGCCGCGAACCGGGCGGCCAGCCGCGCGCGACCGGTCGGCGATCCGAGCGCCACGCCCCCACGGGTGCAGTCGGCCACCTCGGCACGGGTGAAGACCCGGTCGACGAAGCCCGCACGGCGGTCGGCGACGGCCGCGAGCCGGGCCACGTCGACGACGTCGCAACCGGTCGCGACCCTCACGCCCCACCCCCGATGGCCGAGAAGTCATCGGCCCGATCGAACCCGGACAACGTGATGAGCGCGTCGTGGAGGTCGTCGGTGAACGCCCGCCGGGCCCGCGGCGTGTCCGACGTCGGCGCGGCCAGCGGTTCACCGAAACGGACGGTCACGCGTCCACCACGCAGCTTCGGACGGCTGCCGATGGGCCAGACCTCGAAGATGCCGACGACCGCCGTGGGGACGACGGGGGCTCCGCTGGCAGCCGCCAGGCGAGCGACCCCGCTGCGCAGCCGGTGGACACGACCGTCGCGGCTGCGGGACCCCTCGGGGTAGACGGCCACGGCCCGATCGTCGTCGAGCAGATCCGTGAGCACGTGCAGTGCCGCGGCGTCGGCGTCCCCCCGGCGGAGCGGGACCATGCCGATGCGCGGCAGCAGCGGCCCGAGGACCGGGACGGACACGAGCCGAAGGTCACCGAGGAAGTGGATCGGCCGCTCGAGGGCGACCGCGATCGCGACCGAGTCCGCGTGCGACTGGTGGGTCGAGGCGAGCAGCGTGGCCCCATCGGTGGGGACGTGGTGGGCGCCCTCCACGCCGAGCCGGAGCCAGGCGCGGAAGACCGGACGCAGCGACAACCGCACGAGCGAGCGAGCGCCCGGGACCATCGCGGTCGGGCTCTGGCCGGTGCGGACCGGTGCCGACACGACGGTGGCGCGGGATGACGGGGTGGAGCTCAACGGGACCTCACTGGGGCATGTTGTCGTGGACGAACCCCGGCTGCCGAGCTCCACGTAGCGACCTGAGGATGGCCACGAGCGCCGAACGGGTGTCCTCGGGTGCGATCACCTCGTCGACGCTGCCGCGGCGGGCGGCCACGTCGACGTCCATCGCGTCCCGGCGGTACCCGGCGATCAGTTCGTCACGCCGCTCCGGTTCCTCGACGATGGCGCGGCGGAAGACGATGTCCGCGGCCCCCTCGGCGCCCATGACGGCCAGCTCGGCACCTGGCCAGGCGAGCACCGCATCCGCCCCGATCGAGCGCGAGTTCATCACGATGTACGCCCCGCCGAAGGCCTTGCGCAGCACGACCGAGACACGCGGGACGGTGGCGGAGGTGAACGCGTGCAGGAGCTTGGCGCCCTTGCGGATGACACCTCCGTGCTCCTGGGTCGTCCCGGGCAGGAAGCCAGGCACGTCGACCGCGACCACGAGCGGTATCCCGAAGGCGTCGCAGAAGCGCACGAAACGGGCGCCCTTCTCGGCCGCCGTCCCGTCGAGGACTCCGGCCAGCCACCGCGCCTGGTTGGCGACGATCCCGACGGTGCGCCCGTCGATGCGCGAGAACCCGATGACGAGGTTCTGCGCCCAGTGGGCCTGGACCTCGAGGAACCGTCCCCCGTCGACCACCCCGCGGATCAGGTGCCGGACGTCGTAGGGGGAACGGCCGTCCTCGGGGACGACCTCGCGCAGGTCCACCTCGGGTGGGTCCTCGACGGGAGCTTCGGTCGGTCGCGCCCACGCGGAGTCCGGCAGGTAGCCGAGCAGCTCGCGCGTGACGGCGAACGCCTGCTCGTCGTCATCGACGACGAAGTGGGCGGAACCCGACCGCTCCCCGTGGACCTCCGGGCCACCGAGGGAGCGCGCATCGACGTCCTCCCCGGTCACGGCCTTCACCACGCGGGGGCCGGTCAGGAACATCGACGCCTCATCGCTCATGATGGTGAAGTCCATGAGCGCGGGCGAGTAGGTGGCGCCACCGGCACAGGGGCCGAGCAGGAGTGCGATCTGGGGGACGCGGCCGGAGGCGGCGACGTTGGCGGTGAAGACGCGGCCGTAGCCGTCGAGCGCGGCGACCCCCTCCTGGATGCGCGCGCCACCGGAGTCGTTGATGCCGATGACCGGTACGCCTCCCCGCGCGGCCTGCTCGATGCACCGCGCCACCTTGTCCGCGTGTGCCTCACCGAGGGAGCCACCGAGCACCCGGCGGTCCTGGGCGTAGACACCGACGGAGCGGCCCTCGACCGCGCCGGTCCCTGCCACGACGCCGTCACCGTCCGGCCGCTGCCGTTCGAGCCCGAACCCGCTCGCCCGGTGCTGTCTGGCCGAACCGAGCTCGACGAACGAGCGTGGGTCGAGCAGGCGGGACAGGCGTGCTCGGGCCCCGTCCCCCGGCTGCAGGGCGGTGGCGTCGAGCGCGAAGGTCTCGGTGCGGGTGGCCTCGGTCACGGCGTGCTCCGGGGTTCGGGGGCGAGGGGGCGTCAGCTGCGGGGGGCGTCAGGTGTGATGGGGCCGGGCTGGTCAGGCGCGGGTCAGGACGAGGGCGGCGTTCTGGCCTCCGAAGCCCATGGAGGTCGACAGGACCGCGTCGAGTGCGACCTCGCGTGGTGAGCCCGCGACCACGTCGAGATCGATCTCCGGGTCCTGGTGGGTCAGGTTCGCGGTCGGCGGGACGAGGCCATCGCGCAGCGCCAGGACGGCGAACGCAGCCTCGACGGCGCCCGCCGCGCCGAGCAGGTGGCCGGTCACACCCTTGGTCGAGGTGACCGCGACCCCGTCGAGTGCCGCGCCGAACACGGCCCGGAGAGCCCGGGCTTCAGCGACGTCGTTGAGCGGCGTCGAGGTCCCGTGCGCGTTGACGTGGCCGATGTCGTCCACGTCGAGCCCGGCGTCCTCGATCGCCCGTCGGATGGCGAGGATCGCGCCCCCGCCGTCCTCGGGTGGTGCGGTCGCGTGGTGCGCGTCGGCGGACGCGCCGGCACCGGCGATGAGCGCCAGCACCTGTCCGCCGCGGGCAGCCGCGTGCGCCGCGGACTCGAGCACGAGCACGCCCGCGCCCTCACCCATGACGAACCCGTCGCGGTCCACGTCGAAGGGCCGCGAAGCGCTCGCGGCGTCGGGGTTGCGGGACAGGGCACCCATCTGCGCGAAGGCGCTGACCGCGAGGCCGGTGATACCCGCCTCGACGCCACCGGCGACGACCACGTCCGCGGCGCCGCTGCGGATGAGGTCACGCGCGACGTGGATCGCGGAGGCGCCGGCCGCACAGGCGGTGTTGACGGTGAGGTTCGGGCCGCGGGCGCCGGTTCGGATGGCGACGGTCCCGGCCGCGGTGTTGGACAGCATCTTCGGCACGAACATCGGACTGACCCGCCCGGGGCCCTTCTCGATGTAGCGGGGGTACTCCTCGGCCCAGGTCTCGGCGCCGCCGATGCCGGAGCCGAGCACGACACCGACGCGATCGCCATCGGTGGCCGTGATGCGATCGGGGTCGCCGCCGTCGGTCAGACCGGCGTGCTGCACCGCCTCGCGCGCCGCGAGCAGCGCGAGGTGGGTGAACCGGTCCAGCCGCCGGTTCGAACCGCGCCCGAGCTCGGCATCCGCGTCGAACGCGGGTGCCGCGCAGGCGATGGTCACCGGGGTCCCGGCCGCGAGCAGGAGCTCGTGCGGTGCCGCCGCGGACTTGCCGGCGAGCACCCCGTTCCAGGCGTCGGTCACGCCACGCCCGGCCGGCGTCACGAGGCCGAGCCCCGTGACGACGACCTCGTCGCGGCCCGAGCGCTGCAGGTTCGGCTCGGTCACGCCGCGCCTTCTTCTTCGCGCCCCGCGCCCGAGGCGACCTGCTTCTCGGCGACCTTGTCCATCGCGTCCTGGACGGTGCGGACATCCTCGAGCTCCTCGTCCTCGAGCTTCACGCCGGTCTCCTCCTCGAGGACCAGGGTGAGCTCGACCACGTCGAGCGAGTCGAGGCCGAGCGCTTCGAAGGTGGCGCCGGGGGTGACGTCCGCTTCGGGTACGCCGAAGGTGTCCACCAGCAGGGTGGTGAAGGTGGGCAGCAGGTCCTGGCTCATGTCGTGCTCCTGTTCGTGGGTCGTGCAGGTCGGGTCGTGCAGGTCGGGTCGTGCAGGTCGGGCGTGACGGGTGGTCAGATCGCGGCGCCGCCGTCGACGGGCAGGACGGCGCCGGTGATCGCACCGGCCTCGTCGGAGGTGAGGAAGCGCACGGCGGCTGCGACCTCGTCGGTGGTCACGGCACGGCCGGTCGGGGCGAGCCCGAGCAACGCCTCGCGTGCCGCGTCCGGCAGGGCGTCGGTCATCGCGGTGGCGACGAACCCGGGGGCGACGACGTTCACGGTGATGCCCTTGCGCGCCACCTCGCGAGCCAGGGACTTGGTCAACCCGATCAGGCCCGCCTTGGACGCCGCGTAGGCGGTCTGTCCGGCGTTGCCGCGCAGCGCGACGATCGAGGCGATGTTGACGATGCGACCATGTCGGGCCCGCATCATCGGACGCATGGCCGCCCGCGACACCAGGTACGCGCCGCGGAGGTTGACCTCGACCGTCCGGTCGAACCGCGTGGGATCGAGCCGCACCAGCAGGTCGTCGTCGGCGACGCCGGCGTTGTTGACCACGACCGCGAGCGTGCCGAGCTCGGTCGCGCGGGCCACTGCGTCCGTGACGGAGTCCTCGTCGGTGACGTCGAGGTGGATCGCTTCGGCGGGTACCTCGCCGCCGTGCGGCACCGCAGAGGCACAGTCGATCGCCACCTTCTCGGCGGCGTCGCGGTTGCCGCCGTAGCCGACGAGGACGGTGTGGCCGGCGGCGGCGAGGTGGCGGCAGATGGCCGCGCCGATGCCGCCGCTCCCCCCGGAGACGAGGGCGATGGTCGGGGTGGGCGAGCTCACGCGTCCTCCTCAGGGTCCCAGGTCAGCAGGCACGAGGCCCACGTCAGGCCGGCACCGAACGCCGTGAGCAGCACCGTGGCACCGGGCTTCAGCCGGCCACGGTCACGTGCATCGGCCAGGGCCAGCGGGATGGAGGCCGCCGAGGTGTTGGCGTGGACGTCGACGGTCACGTGGCTGCGATCGGGGTCGATCCCGAGGCGTTGGACGACCGCATCGAGGATGCGGGCGTTCGCCTGGTGGCCGACCAGGAGATCGACGTCGTCGACGCCGAGACCGGCGGTGTCGAGCACCGCACGCGACGACGCGACCATGCGCGTGACCGCGTGCCGGTAGATGTCACCGCCACGCATCCGCAGGTAGGGGTCGCCGTCGGCAGTCGGTGCGATCGGCGTCCGCGTCCCACCATCCGGGCACCACAGCATCGAGGGATCCAACCCGTCCGAGCCGAGGTCGAACGGGCCGAGGTGTGCGTGCTCGTCGGGCACGAGCACGGCTGCGCCCGCACCATCACCGAACAGCACGCGGACCGCACGATCCTCCGGATCGACGATGCGGGTCATGGTCTCGGCACCGATGACGAGCACCGCACCGTCGCCGGTCGCCGCGAGGGCACCGCCGACGCGCAGCCCGGTCACGAAGCCGCTGCACGCGGCGTTGACGTCGAACGCGGACACCTCGGTGCCGAGGGCGGCGGCGACCAGGGGGGCGGTCCCGGGGACCCGGTGGTCCGGGGAGGTCGTGGCGACCAGGACGGTGGTGACGTCCTCGATCCCGAGCCCGGCGTCGGCGAGCGCGGCCTTGCCCGCCGCGGCCGCCAGGTCCGACGTGGCCTCGTGCGGCGCGGCGACGTGCCGTTGGGCGATCCCCGTCCGCGAGCGGATCCAGTCGTCCGAGGTGTCGAGTTCGGCGGCGAGCTCGTCGTTGGTGACGATGCGCGCAGGCAGACCCACGCCGAGCCCGGCGATGCGGACGGGCAACACGGTGCCGACGGTGCGGGGGTGTTCGAGGGTGGCGGTCACGCAGCGGTCCCGCGGTCGAGCCACAGGACGGCGTCTCCGGCGTGCACCGGCTGGGTCGGGCGGAGCATCGGGCCGCCGATGCGTCCCGCCGTCACAGCGCGCAGCTCGTGAGCCCGACCACCAGCCTGCACGCGCGCGACCACGTCACCCGCCCGGACGCGGGTGTCGACGGCGAGGTGATCGGTCAGGTGCCCCGCGACCGGGGTGCTGACGATGCTGCAGGCAGGGATGGGGATCACGATCGTTCCTCGGTCGGAGGGTGTGGGTCGGGGTTCGGCGGGCAGGGGGTTGGCAGCGCGATGCGACGCGTCGGCGGCGACCCCTCAGCGGGCTCCGACGACGACGCCGAGCTCGACCGCGAGGGTGTGCGCGTCAGCGGGGGTGGCGACGGAGCGGATCTCGAGGTCCGGGACCGTGCGCTTGGCGAGACCCGCGAGCACACCTCCGGGTCCGACCTCGATCAGGTGGGTGATCCCCTGCGCGGCGAGCGCGAGCTGGACCTCGCGCCAGCGGACGGGTGCGAGCAGGGCGCCGAGCAGGGCATCGGCGACGGCGGACCCCGTGGTGAGCGTGCGGAGGTTCACGCCGCTGACGATCGGGACCTGCGGGTCCGCGATCGGCGCCGCGTCGAGCGCAGCGGCGAGGGACGACACGGCTGGCCCCATGGCGCGGGAGTGGAAGGCGCCCTCGACCTCGAGCCGGACGAACCGCCCACCCGCGTCCCGCACGTCCTCGCGCATCGCGTCGAGGGCCGCCTCGGGTCCGGCGACCACGACCTGGCCCGGCGCGTTGTCGTTCGCGACCACGACGTCGGGATGCCCAGCGAGGACGGTCGCGACGACCTCGGGCGCGAGCTTGACCAGCGCTGCCATGGAGCCCGGTGTCGCCTCGCACGCCGAACGCATCGCTTCTCCGCGAGCCGCGACCAGACGTGCGCCAGCGGCGACGTCGAGGCTGCCGGCCACGATGGCGGCGCTGCACTCCCCGAGGCTGTGCCCGGCGACCACGTCGGGTCGCAGTCCCGCCGCCCGGAGCGCCGCAGCTGCGGCGAGCGAGGCCGCCAGGATCGTCGGTTGCGCGTCGGCCGTCCGCGAACCGGTCCGGCGATCGGCCGCTAGCTGCCGGACGTCCCGCCCAGTCGCCGCAGCGACCTGGTCGACGACGTTCGACGCGGCGACGGCGAGGGGGGTGAGCTCTTCGCGCCCGCCGGCACCGGTCGCCTCGGCGACGCAACCCGTCCGCAACGACCCCTGTCCGGGCAGGACCCAAGCGAGCCGCACACGCGCTCCTTCTGACATCGACGTCAACTTCAGATCCACAACCTGACACAGACGTCAGGTCAAGTCAAGCTCCGACGACGGGTCCGCACGCCGGACGCCCCGACGGCCCGACGGCCCGCTCCTACCGCTGCCGTCGCTGCCGTCGCTGCCGTCGCGGTGGCGGTAGCGTCCCGTCGTTCGCCAAGCTCGGAGACCGCGTGGACCGTGACGGCTGTCTCGCCTGGGACGCGGCCGACCCGCTCGGTGCGCGCCGCGACCTGATCGCCCTCCCCGACGGGGTGATCTACCTCGACGGCAACTCGCTCGGACCGCTCCACCATCGCGTCGCGACACGCCTCCGGGAGGTCATCGCCGACGAGTGGGGCGAGGGCCTCGTCACCAGCTGGAACCCGTCGGCATCCGGTCCCGGCTGGGTCGGGCTCCCCGGTCGGGTGGCCGCCGGGATCGCGCCCTGGATCGGGGCGGATGCTGACGAGATCGCCGTCGCCGACTCGACCTCGGTGAACCTGTTCAAGGCCCTGGCGGCAGCCTGCCGCCTGCGCCCCGACCGACGCGTGATCCTCACCGACGACGCGAACTTCCCGACCGACGTGTACGTCGCCGGCGGCCTCGCCGAACTGCTCGGCGACCGCGAGGTGCGCGTCGTCCCGACCCGCGAGGTGGCCGACCACCTCGACGACGACGTCGCGGTGCTCACCCTGACCCACGTCGATTACCGGACCGGGCGCCGACACGACGCGGGCGCGCTGACCCGTGCCGCGCACGATGCCGGGGCGCTGGCCGTGTGGGACCTGTCGCACTCGACGGGCGCGCTGGCCGTGGACCTCCACGCCTGGGACGCGGACCTCGCCGTCGGCTGCACCTACAAGTACCTCGACGGGGGTCCGGGGGCACCCGCCTTCCTGTACGTCGCCCGTCGCTGGCACGATCGGGCCAGCACACCCTTGCAGGGATGGTTCGGGCACGAGCGCCCGTTCGCGTTCGCCGAGCGCTACGAGCCGGCCGCCGGTGCCGACCGGTTCCTCGACGGCACCCCCCCGGTGCTGAGCCTGGCCGCCCTCGAGGCCGCACTCGAGCTGCGGGTAGGCATCTCACCGGTCGCTGCCGAGGCCAAGGCCCGCCACCTGACCGACCTGTTCATCGCACGGGTCGACGCCCGACTCGACGGCGAGGTCGAGGTCGTGACGCC
Source organism: Nitriliruptor sp. (assembly GCF_040882075.1). NCBI lineage: Bacteria > Bacillati > Actinomycetota > Nitriliruptoria > Nitriliruptorales > Nitriliruptoraceae > Nitriliruptor > Nitriliruptor sp. The sequence goes on along the minus strand of NZ_JBBEBZ010000118.1, from coordinate 12,192 downwards.
CCGCGACCCGAGCGACCGGGGTGCGCAGGTGTCGCTCCGCCACGAGCACGCCGCGGCGGTGATGAGCGCCCTCATCGAACGTGGCGTGGTCGGGGACCACCGCCCGCCGGACCTGCTGCGGTTCGGCTTCTCGCCGCTCGTGGTCCGTGCCGTCGACGTCCACGACGCGGTCGAGGTGCTCGCCGAGGTCCTCCGCACCTGTGCGTGGGACACCGACCAGCACCGAGCCCCACGCACGGTGATCTGAACAGGCGCTAGCTGAGGGTGATCGCGCGGCCCTCGTCGGCACCGATCCGGGCGGCGATGTCCGCGAGGACGTCGCGCGGCACGGCATCGTCGAGCGACAGCGCCATGATCGCTTCGCCGCCGACCGCACGACGCCCGACCTGCGCCGACGCGATGTTGACCCCCGCCTCGCCGAAGCCCGTCCCGACGGAACCGATGACACCGGGCCGGTCCTCGTAGCGGAAGAAGGCCATGTGCTCGCTCGGCTCGACATCCACGGGCGTGTCCCAGACCTCGATGAGACGCTCGCGGTCACCGGGCTGGACCACGGTCCCCGACACGCGGACCGTGTGGCCGTCCCGCGTGAGGCCGGACACCCGCAGGACCGACACGTAGTCCTCGGAGTGCGGGTCGGAGACCTCGCGGACCGACAGGCCACGCTCGTCGGCGAACAGGGGGGCGTTGACGAACGTCACGGGCTCGGAGACCACCGCCGAGAGCAGGCCCTTGATCACCGACAGCCCGACGATCCGGGTGTCCTCGTCGGCGATGGCTCCGGCGGTCTCGACCGTGACCTCGCCGGTCAGCCCATCATCGGCGAGGGCGGCGAGCAGGCGGCCGAGCTTCTCGGCGAGCGGCAGGTAGGGCTTGACCGCATCGGGGACGGGGCCGCCCTGGACGTTGACGGCGGAGGGCACCAGTTCGCCCTTGAGCGCGAGATCCACGGCCTCGGCGACCTGGATCCCGGCCCGGTCCTGGGCCTCCTCGGTCGACGCCCCGAGGTGCGGGGTCACGATGAGGTTCGGCAGCCCGAACAGGGGCGAGTCCGTCGTCGGCTCGACGTCGAACACGTCGACCGCAGCGCCGGCGATGAGACCGTCCGCGAGCGCCTTGGCGAGGTCGGCTTCGACCACGATGCCACCGCGGGCGACGTTGAGCAGGCGGGCGGTCGGCTTCATCTTGCCGAGCCGGTCGAGGTCGAACAGGCCGACGGTGTCGGGGGTCTTCGGCAGGTGGATGGTGACGAAGTCGGCCTCGGCGAGGACCTCGTCCACGGTGTCGGCGAGGTGCACGCCGAGCCGCGCGGCGCGATCGGGCGCGACGAACGGGTCGAAGGCGATCAAGCGCATCCCGAAGGCGTGGGCGCGCTGGGCGACGAGGGTGCCGATGCGACCGAGACCGAGGACACCGAGGGTCTTGTCGTGCAGCTCCGAACCGTTCCAGCTGCTGCGCTCCCACCGGCCGTCGATGAGGGCGGCGTGGGCCTGCGGGACGTTGCGCGCGAGGGCGAGCAGCAGCGCCATCGTGTGTTCGGCGGCCGACACGATGTTCGACTGGGGCGCGTTGCAGACCACGACGCCGGAGCGGGTCGCCGCCTCGATGTCGACGTTGTCGAGCCCGACGCCCGCGCGGCCGACGACCTTGAGGTTCGTGGCCGCGGCGATCACGTCGGCATCGATGGTGGTCGCCGAGCGGACGACGATGGCGTCGTAGTCGGCGACGATGGCGATCAGCTCGGCCTTCGACAGGCCGGTGTTGACGTCGACCTCGTGGTCGACGGCCAACGCGTCGACGCCGGCTTGAGCGAGCTTGTCCACGACGAGGATGCGCACGGGAGACCTTCCAGGTGGAGTGCGGGCGGCGCACCGGTCGGCCGAGCGGCAGGAGGGGCGCCTCGAGGGATGCGGACAGGGTACGGGGCACCTGCGGTGCCGCCGTACCCGGGACGGTACGAACGGTGCATCGCCGCGATCGCGAGCCGACCTCGTCCCCCACCCGCGCGGTGGCGCCGACGGCCCGTGTCGCGGGGCCGCCCCGTGGCGTAGCGTGGTGCTCTGACCATCCGCGGGGGAGCGTCCGGTGCGTCGTCCCGTCGTCTCGCTGCTCACGATCGCGCTGGTTGCCGCGACGGCGTTCGGTCTCCCGTCGGCCACCCCGACGCCAGCGGTCGCCCAGACGTCGGCCGATCCGTGCGCTGGCGCTCCCCGTGCCCCGTACGTCGACGTCAGCGACGGCGGGACCCACACGCCGGCGATCGACTGTCTCCACGGTCTCGACGCCATCCGGGGCCGGCTCGTGGACGCGTTCGAGCCGGGGACGACGATCCGGCGCGACCAGATGGCGACGATCGTGGCGGCCGTCATCGAGGCGGCGGGCGGTTCGCTGCCGAGCCCGGGTGCCAGGTTCTCCGACGTGGACGGCAACGTCCACCGCGACGCGATCGAGCGCTTGGCCGCCGCCGGCATCGTCCAGGGGGTGGGCGGCGGCCGCTACGCCCCGGCCGCGCGGGTGCCTCGGGGTCAGATGACCGTCTTCCTGGTGCGGGCGCACGACCACGTGCTGGGCGCTTCGGACGAGCCAGCGCCGGACGCCTTCACCGACGACGACGGGCACCAGTTCGAGCCGTTCATCGACCGCGCGGCGCAGCTCGGGCTCGCCTCCGGGAGGACCGCCACCACCTTCGCCCCGGCCGAACGGGTCACCCGCGGACAGACGGCCACCTTCGCCGCCAACCTGTTGCAGCGCTCGCGTCAGGACGGTGTCATGGCCGCGACCACGTGGGGCTTCACCGCGACGGTCCGTGCCCTCCCCGCGTCGCTGCGGTCGCAGATGACCGGGAGCTCCTGGCACTCCGGCCGCGACTGTCCACCCTTCGACGACCTCCGTCTGCTCGAGATCGTCCACCGGGGCTTCGACGGGCGTGACCGCGTCGGCCTGATGGTGCTGCACCGTGACGCCACCACCGTGGTCCGCGACGCGCTCGGGGACGCCTACCGGTCGGGCTTCCGCATCGAGCGGATGCGGTTGATCGACCGGTACGGCGCCGACGACGACCGGTCGATGGCGGACAACAACAGCTCGGCCTTCAACTGTCGGACGGTCGCCGGCACCAACCGCCTGTCCGAGCACGCCTACGGACGAGCGCTCGACCTCAACCCCGTCCAGAACCCCTACATCACGAGCGGCGGCACGGTCTACCCGCCCGCCGGAGCGGCCTACCGGGACCGGTCCAACGTGCGCACCGGCATGCTGGTCCGCGACGGGGCGACCGTGCAGGCCTTCCTCACCCGCGGGTGGCGGTGGGGCGGGGACTGGAACCGCTCCAAGGACTACCAGCACCTGTCCGCCACCGGCCGCTGATCGACGGTCATCGTCCCCCAGCTCCACGGCGGCTGTGGACGGCATAGGCCCAGAGGCACGTGTCCCTGAGGGCGCTGGCCCGCGGCGACCCATCGGATGCGAGCGCTCTCCACGGCGCCGCCGCGACCGCCGAGCTGGGACGTGGCGTACACGCGGTTCGGACCGGACAGGTCGGCTGTCGCGTAAGCTCGTGACATGGCGTTCACGCGGATCAACATCGACCACCGCATCATGGGCGGTCTGCCCTGCATCGCAGGGACCCGCATCCCCGTGGCCATGCTGGTCCGCATGGTCGCCGCCGGTACGACCGTGGAGACCATCCTCGAGGACTACCCGCAACTGGAGGAGGACGACGTCCGCGAAGCCCTCCGCTTCGCGGCCGCCAACATCGACCAGCGGGTCGTACCGCTCGATCAGAGCGCGTGAAGCTACTCGTCGACGAGGCACTGCAGAACGGCGTGGCGCTCTCCTTGACGGAGGCCGGTCACGATGCCACCCACATCCGTCTGCTTGGGCTCACGGGGCACACCGACGACGAGGTCCTGGCCCTGGCACTACGCGAGGATCGCGTGCTCGTGACAACGGATACCGACTTCGGAACGATCCTGGCACTGACTGGCGCGGCAGGTCCCAACGTTCTGCTCCTACGTGGCGTCGGTGACTCCGCCGCAGAACGTGTCGCCGCGATCCTCGACGTCCTCCCGCGCATCGAATATGAACTGTCCCAGGGCGCGGTCGTGGTGATCGAGGAAGAGCGCTACCGCATCCGCTACCTCCCGATCGACGACTCGTGATCCGCCAGGTCACCTCCGGAACGGCTAAGCGCCATTCGCCGCGCTGACCCGCGAAGAGCCCGCACACAGTCACGTGCCTCGGGCGGGTCGCTATTGCGGGCTTGTTGGGCACGTAGGTCGGTCTTCCCCTGACGTCCAGGCCAGGAGTAATGTCGAAGACCAGCCGGCAGACACTGGGGCGAGATGTTGATCGGGCAGGCCGATGTAATCCCGCTCCTACCCGATACGGCTGAGAGGGTATGGGGGACGGTCGCGGCCTTGATGGTTGCCGCGATCGTGGTCGTCATCGTGGCCGCGATCCTCTGGATCACCCGGGCGGCCGTACGCCGTGGTGGGGAGGCCACGATTGCTAACCCGCCTCTTCGACGGATCCTGTTCCGCACCGCCGCGGTCGCGGGCTCGGGCGTTCTCCTCGCCACAGTTGCTTGGCTGGTCGGCGTGAACGTCCGGTGGGTCGTGAGTAGTGCGATGGGGTGGCTGACCCCGACGGTCACCCTCCTGACGGCATGCCTCCTCGTCGCGGTGACGCTCGAGCTGCTCGCACGGCACGCCAAAGACGACGATCACGACGCCACGCCTTCGCCGGAGCTGGCCGAGGGCGGACCGATCAGCTCGTAGCGGCCGCTGACCACGCGGCGCAGAGCCGGGACTCAACGAGGCACGGGACGACGAGGGCACGATTCGCGAGCCGCGCGTCAACCACCGCGTCGAGGTGGCGCATGCGGTCGGTGCCCGCCGCTGGCTTCACCGCCCGTCACCCCCAGTCTCGAGCGCGTAGCGATAGCGGGCGTTAGTTAGCGCTCGGTCTCGGTCGGCCGCTCGAGGGTCCGCATGGCCCACGCGATGAGCGCGAGAGGCGGCACGATGACGAACGCCACCACCCACTTCGTGTCGGTCTGCGCTCGGGCCAGGGTCAGCTCGACGAGTCCCGCCACCACGACCGACAGCAGCAGCCCGGTGACCACCCACGCCGCGCCGGCCTCCCGCCCGCTGGCGATGAGGACGGCGGTGGCGAGCCCGACCGGCCACGCCACCGACCACGTGACCGGTAGCCAGCGAGCCGCCCAACTGAGTCGCCGGCGGCGCGGCCCCAACACCCTGTCGTCGACAGCGGCGAGCCTCTGCAGAACGGTCCGCCCCGGCACGGGTCCCTACGAGCGTCATTGCATCGATAGCTTCGACGGTAGACAGCTGGACCCCTGCTCGGGCCCGCTGACGTCCCCTCGGCCTAACGTGGAGGAGAGCCGGCGTCGCGTAGCGAAGTCCTGCATGTGCCGTCGAGTGAGGTGAGATGTCCGGGAGCCGGGGCGCGGGACCGAAGGCCCGGCGCGCGCATGCTGGGCCGCGGTCAGAGCCGCCCACCCCGCTCGCAGCATGGGCGAGACTGTTGGCGGCGGTGACGGTGGTCATCCTGGGCGTCTTTCCGGGTCTCGTACTCGACCGTGTATCGCCGCCAGCGCTTCGCGTCGCACTCAGCTTCATGCTCTTTACGGTCGGTGGCGCGATCATGATCGAAGCGCTCCGTCGCCACGCCGCAGCCAGCCGCTACCACATCGTCACAGCCATCGTCGGAGCTGTCGGCGCTGCGCTCTGGACCATCTGGGCGGTCGGAGAGACCCTGTTCTGGCTGACTCGCTACTGAGGGTGGTGAGGGATCATCCGGGGGTTAGGAGCCGCTCCCGAACGTGCCCACAACCGCCGCATCTGGGTGGAAGACACGGGCGTTGTCGCTACGCCCGGTGGGGTTCTCGGTTGCGGGACGGCGGTCGGGTCGCGTTGACGGTTGCGGGCATGCCCGTTGGCTCGCCGGGCACGGTGGATGAGCGATTGGACCGTCGTGGATGGCGGTCAGGCAGGGGTCCAGAGGCGATCGACGGGCACGACGTGGATCCGGTCTTCGGGACTGTAGGACCGCTGGCCGGTGTGGAACGCAACACCGGCGACGAACGCATCGCCGAGCTCGTCACGAAGCGCCTTGAGCCCGTTCAGGTCTTTGCCGGTGACCTTCGTGCTGGCCTTGACCTCGATGGCGATGATCCGGCCGTCGTCGAGTTCGAGGACCAGGTCGACCTCGATGCCGTCGTGCGTGCGCCAGTGGCCGGTGCCGGCGACTGCTGCGAGCCATGACGCCTGCTTGAGAACCTCGAACACGACGAAGGTCTCCAGCAGATGACCGAACTGCTGCAGGCTGGTGGCGTCATGTCGGGCGAGCTTGCTCGGACCGAGGCGCAGCAACCTGCTCGCGAGACCGGAGTCGACCACGTGCAGTTTGGGGGTGGCCACGGCACGGGCCCGCAGGGTCTTCCCCCAGGCCGGTAGCCGGTGGATGAGGTAGACATCCTCGAGTAGACGGGTGTAGTTCTCACCGGTGTCGGGTGTCAGACCAACCTGCTCTGCGGCAGCTCGGATGTTGAGCAGCTGGGCTGTCTGCCCCGCGAGCCGTGCGAGCAACTTCGGCAGCGACTCCTTCTGGCGGATGCGGGAGAGCTCCTGGACATCACGTAGCAGGCTGAGGGTCACGTAGTTGTCGAACCAGCGGTTGCGGGCCGTCTCGCTGCGACCCAGGGCCATGGGGAACCCACCGGCGGTGATCCGGGTGATGTAGTCGTCGCGAGTCGTGGACGACGGCGTAGCCGTGACCAGCGCGCTGGCATCCTCGAGGACCATGTCGAGGAAGTGTTCGTGAACGCCGGCGATCTCGCCCTGCGAGAGCGGGTAGACGGTCATGCGGTGCAGCCGCCCGGTCAGAGACTGGGCAGCGGCAGGCAGGGCGTCGTGACGGGTGGAGCCGGTGATGACGAAACGGCCCGGCCGCGCATCACGGTTGAGCTCGGCCTTGATGGCGTCGAGCAGGTCGGGGACGTGCTGATACTCATCGATGCAGACCGGCGCGGACCCGGAGACGAACAGCGCAGGGTCTCCGGCAACCGCACCCCGAGTGGCCAGATCATCGAGGTCGACAACCTGGACGCCATGGGCGTCAGCGATGTGGCGCAGCAGGGTCGTCTTGCCCACGGCACGGGGGCCCTGTAGCGCTATGACCGGCTCCTCAGCGAGCAGATCAGAGACCAGAGGCCGGATACGGCGTTCCACCAGGCCCACCACGGTCCACACCCTTTTGCTGTGCTCAGAAAGTTCGGTGATTTGAGGGTAGCAGCGTCGGCTATTTGAGGCACGAAGCGGCGGTGATCCGAGGAAGCGAACAGCGGTGATACCACGAACTCTGATCCGACGTCTGATCCGGCGAAGGTGAGGGGTTGTGGGCTGCGACGGCACGGGCGCGGCCCACCGGGGCCGGTGCTGACGGGGTCAACGCCGTCACGGGCTGGATTGCGGTCGACCGACCTACATAGGCAGAACCGCCGTGTTGGATCGGCCGGGCGCGCCCGGCCGGTCGACACCCGTCAGCGGTCGGCGACCCCTCGGACCTCGTCGGGGAGCTGGTTGATCAGCGTCGGCGTCGCGCGAGCGACGTAGCTGAGCAGCGCCTGCTCGACCTCCTCGGCGAAGCCCTGCTCGACGACGGACGCCCCCATCAGCTCGGCCCAACGGAGCGCGGCCTCGGGGGTGATGGGGAACGGCGCGTGACGCAGCCGCAGTCGCGGGTGGCCGCGAGTGGCCGAGTACAGCTCGCCGCCACCCCAGTACTGGGCGAGGAACAGCGCGAGCCCCTCCTTGCCGGGCTCGAGGTCCTCGGGGTACATCGGGCGCAGCAGCGCGTCGCGCTCGACCCGTCCGTAGAAGGCATCGACGAGCGCGACGAACGCGGGCAGGCCACCGGCCCGGTCGAACACGCTGACCTCGGCGGGCTCGATCACAGCGCACGCTCGAGGAAGGCGACGTCGAGGTACCGACCGAACTTGTGGCCGGCCTCGGTGAGGGTGCCCCGGTGGACGAAGCCGAACCGCTCGTGGATCGCGATCGAGCCGTCGTTCGGCAGGGCGACGACCGAGTACGCGCGGTGGAAGTCGCTGGCCTCGAGCCGGTCCAGCATGGCGTGGAACAGCGCACCGCCCACGCCTCCCCCGGTCGCGTCCGGAGCCACGTAGACCGTCACCTCGACCGAACGCCCGTACGCGGGTTTCGGGCGGAACGGCTGGGTGGCGATGAAGCCGGTGACCTGCCCGTCGACGGTGGCGACGAGGAGGTCGTAGGGCCCACCCACCACCTCGGTGTCGAACTGGTCGCGCCACTCGCGCGGGGTGCGGACCTGGGTGTTGAAGGTGATGGTCGTGTTCAGCACGTAGTGGGTGTAGATCGCGGCGATGGCCGGCAGATCGTCAGCGGTGGCATCGCGCACGACGACGTCACGACCCGTCGGGTCGGGGCGGATGGTGTCGGCGATCCTCGTCACGCCGCGCACGGTACCGGCCACCACACCCCCCACCGGGCGGGCCGGGTCAGTACAGGCCGGCGGGGCGGAAGCGTTCGTCGTGGAGGCGGAGCGCGTGACGGTCGCTCATCCCCGCGACGTGGTCGACCGCTGCCTGCAGGTCGGTCGAGTCCGGCAAGCGGTAGGCGTCGGGGATGCTCTCCGGGTGGTCGGCGAACCACTCGACGAGGTCCTGGATGACGCGGACCGCCCGGGTCGCGTGGGCACGGGCCTCGTCGCGCAGGTAGACCCGCTCGAACATCCAGTCGCGGAGCTGGTCCATGACCACGAACGTGTCCGGATCCATCGTCACGTGGCCGGCCGCCAGCGAGTCGCCGATCACCTGACGGACCATCGAGTCGATCCAATCCGGCCCGGGCGGCCCGAACGCGTCGCGGAAGCGTGCGGGGACGTCGGTCGGGGTGATGACCCCGGCCCGGACGGCGTCCTGCACGTCGTGGGACAGGTAGGCGATCCGGTCCGCGTACCGGCACACCCACCCCTCCGCGGTGATCGGTGGTGGGTCGTTCTTCCACGACGACTGCGAGATCCCGTCCCGGGTCTCGACGGTGAGGTTCAGGGGCTCGAGCAGCTCGACGACCCGGACACCGTGGATGGCGTGCTGCCACTCCCCCTCGACGTACGGGGTCAGCGCGTCCTCGCCGGTGTGACCGAAGGGCGCGTGCCCGATGTCGTGGCCGAGGCAGATCGCCTCGGTCAAGGCTTCGTTCAGCGCCAACGAGGACGCGATCGCCCGGCCCACCTGCGCGACCGCCAGGGTGTGGGTCAGCCGGGTGACGAAGTGGTCGCCCTCGGGGTTCAAGAACACCTGGGTCTTGTGCTTGAGCCGCCGGAACGCCTTGCTGTGGAGGATCCGGTCGCGATCGCGTTCGAAGGCCGTCCGGTGCTCGTCGTCGGGTTCGTCGTGATCGCGACCCCTCGTGTCCGCCGCACAGGTCGCCGCCGGGGAGAGCCACTCGCGCTCCTCGGCCTCGCGGACCGCGCGGGTGCGGTGCCGCAGCCCTCCCCCGGGACGATCGGGCGGCGAGGTCCCCAGGCTCACACGTACGCCCCTGCGTGCGTGCCGGCGTCGTCGAGCTCCTCCGAGGCATCACCGCTCGGTCCAGCGATGATGCGCTTGCGGATACGTGCCGACACCAGGTCGACGGCGATCGTCACCAGCACGATGACCGCCAGCATGATCCCGGCGCGCTCCCACAGCCGACGACCGAGCACCGAGGACAGCAGCGAGCCGATACCGCCGGCCGCCACGACGCCGAGGATGGCGCCCGCGCGGATATTGATCTCGAAGCGGTACAGCCAGAAAGCGACCACCTCGGGCATGACCTGCGGCAACGTCCCCCAGCGCAGGATCTGCAGCTGCCGTGCCCCCGATGAGCGTGCGGCCTCGACCGGCCCCGGGTCGATGCCCTCGATCACCTCGCTGGTGAGCTTGCCGAGGGTGCCGATGGAGTTGATGCCGAGCGCCATGGCGCCGGACACCGGACCGAGCCCGAAGATCGGCAGCATGATCATGATGGCCCAGATCAGCTCCGGGATGGCCCGGATGGCGTTCAGGATCGCCCGGGACGCCAGGACCACGACGCGCGGCGACACGTTGCGTGCCGCGAGGAACCCCATCGGCAGCGAGAACATCGCGCCGATGACGGTCCCGATCCAGGCCATGTGGAGCGACTCGATCATCAGCGCGAGCGCGTTGCGCCAGTACCCCGCGATGGTCTCGTCGGTGGGATCGGTCAGGACACCCTCGCTCATGAACCCGAGGTAGCGGGCGAAATCGGCCGGGAAGCCCGGGAGCCGGCTCCAGCGGGACTCGACCAACCAGAAGCACGCGAGGATGATGATCGCGAGCACGACCATCCCCACGGTCCGCCGCGCCTTGCTCGGCGGGGCCGGACGGGGTGGCGCGCCGGGGGCCGGCGGCAGCACGGTCGCGCGGCTCACACCAGCCTCCGTCGCAGGGCGATCGAGATCTGGTCGAGGATGACCACGATCACGAAGAAGGCGAAGATGACGGCGCCGAGGCGCTCGTACTCGAAGCGGCTGAGCGTCACCTTGATGACGTTGCCGATCCCCCCCGCACCGACGAGCCCGAGCACGAGCGAGGCGCGGATGTTGAGCTCGAAGACGTACAGCGAGTACGACAGGTACCCGGGCAGGATCTGCGGCACGACCGCGACCCACGCGGTCTGGACACGTCCCGCTCCCGAGGCCTGGGCCGCTTCCACGGGGCCGAGATCGACGCCGTCGACGGTCTCGGAGGTGAGCTTGGCGATGATGCCGATGTTGAACATGATCAGCGCCATGATGCCGCCGAGCGCGCCGGTCCCGACCGCGGCGACGAACAGCAGCGCCCACGCGATGTCCGGCAGCGACCGCACCACGCTGAGCCAGGTGCGGACCAGGCCGTAGAGGACGCGGCCGCCGTTGGTGACCCGGCTGGCCAGCAAGGAGATCGGCAGCGCGACCGAGCACCCCACGGCCGAGGCGATGACGGCGATGTAGAGCGTCTCGACGAACCGCGGGTAGGCGCGCGGGAGGAAGGACCACTCCGGGTCGAAGAAGCGACGGATGATGTACCAGCCCGCCACCGCCTGCTCGGTGAACAGGGGCGCGAGCGAGAACCCGATGCCGCCGAGCGGTTCGAGCATCGCCCACAGCGTGATCACGACGAGCGCGACCGCGCCGACCCAGATCGTCCACGGCACGGGCGGCTTGCTCGGGCGCCGCCGTGTCGGAGCCGGTGCGGTGCCGAGGCTCACGAGCTCTCCTCGGCGGCCGCCTCGTCGAGCTTGACCTTCGCCGCAGCGGTGTCGATCACGTCCTCAGCGGTGAGGCTGCGGCCGTAGATCGTCTCGAAGACCTGCTCGTCGGCTTGATCGCCGGTGCCGTCGAAGACGACCCGTCCGTCGCGCATACCGATGATGCGGTCCCCGTAGCGTCGGGCGAGGTCGAGGAAGTGCAGGTTGACGATGGTCGTGATCCCGAGCTCGCGGTTGATGCGCTGGAGGTCGCGCATGACCACGTTCGCCGTCGGCGGGTCGAGCGATGCGACCGGCTCGTCGGCGAGGATGACCTTGGGCTCCTGCGCGAGCACGCGAGCGATGGAGACCCGCTGTTGCTGACCGCCCGACAGGTTCGAAGCGCGCACGTACGCCTTCTCGACGATCTCGACCCGTTCGAGCGCGCGGAACGCGATCTCCTGATCCTCGGCCCGGTAGATGCCGAGCACGGACCGGAGGGTCGAGGTGGCGTGCAGGCGACCCATCAGCACGTTCTTGAGCACCGACGTGCGCTTCACGAGGTTGAAGGACTGGAAGATCATCCCCACCTCGCTGCGCAGGGCACGCAGGTCACGTCGACCTGCTCCGTCGACGCGTCGGCCGTGCACCTCGAGCGTCCCCGAGCTGAGCGGGACCAGCCCGTTGACGGCGCGGATCAGCGTCGACTTGCCGGCACCGGAGAGCCCCACCACCACGACGAACTCACCGTCGTGGATGGTCAGGTCGAGCTCCTTGAGCGCCTCGACCCCACCGGGGTAGACCACGGAGGCCTTCTCGAACCGGATCACGTGGGACTCCTACGGCCGTGGGGGGGGGGGGGGGGGGGGGGGGGGGGGGGGGGGGGGGGGGGGGGGGG
>NZ_JBBEBZ010000117.1:17221-21882 GCF_040882075.1 Nitriliruptor sp. | reverse complement strand
GGTTGGCTCATCAGCTCGCGCACGTTGCCGGGCTTGACGCTGCCGCCGTACTGGATCCGCACCCCCGCGGCGAGCTCCTCACCGAGCACCTCGCCGAGGGTCGCTCGGACGGCGGCGCACAGCTCCTGGGCGTCCGCCGCTGACGCCGTGCGGCCGGTACCGATGGCCCAGACCGGCTCGTAGGCGACGACCAGCTGGTCGGCGTCATCGATCCGGGCCCCCGCCAGCGATCCTCGCAGCTGCTGCGCGACGACGTCCACCGCCTCGCCGGCCTCGCGCTGTTCGAGGGTCTCCCCGACGCAGAGGATGGGGACCATCCCGTGCTTCTTGACCGCCGCGGCCTTGGCCGCCACCACCTCGTCCGATTCCCCGAACAGCGCCCGGCGCTCCGAGTGGCCGACGATCACGTAGCGGACGTCGAGCCGAGCGAGCATCGGCGCCGAGACCTCCCCGGTGAAGGCCCCCTCGTCCTCGGCGTGCACGTTCTGTGCGCCGAGCTGGATGGGTAGCTTGTCGCCGAGGATCAGGTTCTGGATCGCCCGGAGCGCCACGAACGAGGGACACACGACGACATCCTGGCCGTCGTAGTCGTCCTCACCGAGGTGGTAGGCAGCCTTCTGGACCAGCTGGATCGCCTCGAGGTGATCCTTGTGCATCTTCCAGTTGCCGGCGATGATCGGCCGTCGCTCGGACACGTGCGCGCTCCTCGTCTGGGGTGGTCCGTGAGCCTAGACCCGGGTTCAAACCGTCCCCCGCGCCCAGTCGGCGTGGAGCGCGGCGTAGACGCCGCCGAGGGCGACCAGCTCGTCGTGGGGACCACGTTCGATGAGGCGCCCGGCGTCGAAGACCAGCACCTCGTCGGCCGCCTCGGCGGTGGAGAGCCGGTGCGCGACGGTCACTGAGGTGCGGCCGGCCGTGAGCCGTTCGATGGCACGTCGGAGCGAGACCTCGAGCGCGGGGTCGACCGCGGAGGTCGCCTCGTCGAGCACCAGCAGGTCCGGGGCCGTGATCCACGCCCGCACCAGCGCGACCAGCTGGCGCTCCCCCGCCGACAGCCGCCCACCCCGCTCCCCCACCTGCGTGTCGAGCCCGTCGGGGAGCGAGTCGAGCCAGGTGTCGAGCTCGAGCTCGGCGAAGGCCGTGCGCACGTCACGATCGGTGGCGTGCGGTGCGCCGTACCGGACGTTGTCGGCCACGCTCGCGTCGAACAGGAAGCCGTCCTGTGGCACGAACGCGACCCGTCGGCGGAGGGAGGCGAAGGCCACATGGTCGAGGGGGATGCCGGCGACCTCGATGCGACCGGCGGTCGGATCGAGCAGACGCACGAGCAGCTTGACGAAGGTCGACTTGCCACTGCCGGTCTCCCCGACGACGGCCACGCGAGCGCCGGCTGGGACCTCGAGGTCGATGCCGCGCAGGACGTCGTCGCCGGTCGGGTAGCGGAAGCGCACCCCGCGGAAGCGCACGTCGAGCGGGCGGTGCGGGAGCGCCTCGCCATCCTTCGGGTCGGCCACCTCCAGTGGCCTGTCGAGCACGCCGAGTACCCGGCGGACACCGGCGGCCGCGGTCTGGGCCTCGTTGAGCACCTCCACCAGCATCTGCACCGGCTCGATGAACAACGTCACGAGGAACAGGAAGGCCACCAGCTGACCCGCGGTGAGACCGGCATCGGCGGAGAGCACGCCCACCACCACGACACCGGCGGTGACCGACGCGGCGAACAGCTCGGCCGACGAGAACATCGACGCGCCGAGCGCCCCGGTACGGAACTCCGCGCGGAACTGTGCTCGCAGCCGCTCCCGGACCCGGTCGAGCACCCGCTGCTCGGTGCCGTAGGCGCGGATCGTCGGCAGCCCGGCGATCGCTTCGGAGACCGCTGCGAGGGACTCGCCGACGCGGACCCGGACCCCGTCGTAGGCGCGTCGCAGGACGCGCTGGAAGAGCAGCAGCAGCAGTGCGTACAGCACCGCGGCGAGGACGACGAGGACGGCGAGGCGGACGTCGTAGAACAGCATGACCGTGACGACCAGCACGACCTGGGCCGAGCCGACCAGCATCCCGATGCCGCCCCACTCGACGAAGCGGGTGACCGTCTCGATGTCGGAGGTGACGCGGGCCACGAGCGTGCCGCGTCGCTCGGCGGCGACGTGGAGGGTCGAGAGGTCGTGGACGTGGCGGAACGTCGCGACACGGAGCTCGGCGAGACCGGTCGCTGCGGCCCGGATCAGGCGGTACTGCGCCTGCCTGCTGGCGAAGGCGGCGGCCACGAGGGCCAGGACGGCGACCGCCCCGGCGCCAGTGACCGCCCCGAGGTCGATGGCCTCCGCCGCCAGCACCTGGCCGTCGAGCACCTGCTGGACGACGATCGGCACCACGATCTGGCTGGCCGTGCCGACCAGCGCCAGGACGAGGGTCAGACGGAACCCCCGACCGAGGGACGGGGCGACGCGCGCGGCCCTGGCGAGGGAACGCCACGCGGGCTCACCGTTGATGGTCTCGGCCGGTGTCGCGCTCACCTCGGGCCCTCCCCCGGCGAGCGCTCGTCCGGTCCAGCCGCGAGCGTGTCCGGAGCCGCCTCCTCGAGTTCCGCGGCTCGAGCCGCCGCGTCCACCTCGTAGGCCTGGAGCAGGGCGGCGTACCCCGGATCGCTGGCGAGCAGCTCCTCGTGGCTCCCCTGCGAGACCACGCGCCCACCGTCGATGTGCACGACCTCGTCGGCCAGCACGATGCTCGAACGCCGGTAGGCCACGATGACGATCGTGCTCGGCAGCTCGGCGCGCTGGAGGCCGCGGATGATCTCGGCCTCGACGGTGGGGTCCACGGCGGAGGTCGCGTCGTCGAGGATGAGCAGCCGGGGCGAACGCACCAGCGCACGAGCGAGCGCGAGGCGCTGCTGCTGCCCACCCGAGAGCGTGGTCCCACGCTCACCGAGCCGGGTCGCGAGGCCCTCGGGGAGCGCCGCGACGAACCGGGTCGCTCCGGCGAGACGGAGCGCAGCCTCGACCCGGTCGTCGTCGACTGCGTCACCGAGGGTGATGTTGCCGCGGACGTCGTCGTCGAAGAGGAACGAGTCCTGCGCGACGTAGGCGACCTCGGACGGCACGACGCCGGAGGCGAGCTCGCGCAGATCGCGGTCGTCGAGCGTGACCACGCCTCGGTCGGGGTCCCACAGCCGAGCCAGCAGCAGGGCCAGCGTCGACTTCCCGCTGCCCGTGGGGCCGACGACGGCGACGGTACGGCCCGGTTCGACGCGCAGCTCCAGCCCCGCCAGGACCGGTGGTCCGTCGTCGCCGTACGCGAACTCGACGGCGTCGGCCTCGACCACCGCGGCCGTCGTGGAGTCCCCGGCCCCGAGGGCACCGAAGGTGACCACGTCGTCGACGTCGAGCACCTCGGCGATGCGGGTCCAGCCCGCCACCGAGTTCGCGGTGTCCCACATCAGGTAGCCGATGAGACGGATGGGCACCGCCAGCAACGAGATCAGGTAGGCGACGCGCACCAGTTCGCCGGTGGTCAGCTCACCCGCAGCGATCCGTGCCACGCCCACCACCAGGATGGCCACCGTGCCGATCGCCGGCAGCGCCTCGGTGAAGGCGCGGTACCCCGTCCAGACCCGGCCGACCTCGATGGTCTGGTCACGCAGGTGCTCGGTCACGTTCCGGAAACGCTCCGTCTCGTGCACCTCGCGACCGAGGGACTTGACGGTGAGAGCTCCGTCGAACGACTCGTGGGCGACCCGGGCGACCCCGCCGCGACGACGCTGCTCCTCCTCCATCGCCGCGAACGTCCGGTACCCACCCCAGAGGTCGATCGCGATGACGATGAGCAGGAGTGCGCCGGCCATCAGCCCGATGGTCGTGTCGGTGACCACCACCACACCGGTGGCACCGACGAGCAGGAAGGCCACCCCCGTCGCGAACGGGAGCGGCGCCAGCACGAACGTGGCCCGCTGCGCGTCGCTGTCGGAGACCGACAGCAGGTCGCCGACGGTCCGCGAGCCGTACCAGCGCAGCGACAGCCGCAGCTGGTGGGCGAGCACCCGCTCACGCAGGCGGAACTGTGCGCCGAACTGGAGCCAGCCCGCGGTGGTCCGGCGCACGATGATGCCGACCGCCTTCCAGACCGCGATGGCCAGGATGAGCAGGACGGCGGTGCGTAAGCGCCCCCCGACCGGTTCGCCCTCGGCGAGCACGGGCACGATCACGTCGTCCGTGACGTGGCCGACGACGACCGCGGACGCGACGATCGCCCCCGTGAACGCGATCGCTCCCGCCGCGGCCAGCGTGAAGGCCAGCGGCTGCTCGCGCACGAAGTGCCAGATCAGGCGACCGCCGTCGCGGACCACCTGACGGAAGGTGGGCGGCCCCTGGCCGCTCAGGCGTCGCTCCGCAGCGCTGCCACGCCGGGGAGGGTCTCGCCCTCGAGCAGCTCGAGCGAGGCGCCACCACCGGTCGACACGTGATCGACCCGATCGTCGAGCCCGAAGCTGCGGATCGCCGCGGCGGAGTCGCCACCGCCGACGATCGTCATCCCGGACGCCGATGCCACGGCCTGGGCGATGGCCCGCGTGCCGGCGGCGAAGGCCTCCCACTCGAACACGCCCATCGGGCCGTTCCAGAACACGCTGCCGGCGGACCGGATCGTGTCCGCGTACGTCGCGG
>NZ_JBBEBZ010000117.1:3365-17121 GCF_040882075.1 Nitriliruptor sp. | reverse complement strand
GGGCCGTTCCAGAACACGCTGCCGGCGGACCGGATCGTGTCCGCGTACGTCGCGGCGGTCTCGGGCCCGATGTCCAGGCCCATCTGGTCACCGGGCATCTCCCCGACGGGGACGGTGGTCGCGGGGCTGTCCTCGGCGAAGTCCGCGGCCACCACGACGTCGGTCGGGAGCAGGACGTCCACACCACGCTGGCGCGCCTCGGCGACCAGATCGCGGACCGTGTCGACCTGGTCCTCCTCGACACGGGAGGTCCCGACCGAGCCGCCCTCGGCCACCAGGAAGGTGAACGCCATGGCGCCACCGACGGCGATGGCGTCGACGTGCTGCAGCAGCCGCTCGAGCACCTTCAGCTTGTCGCTGACCTTGGCCCCACCGAGCACCGCGACGTAGGGCGAGACCGGGTCCGCCTGCAGCCCCCCGAGCACCTCGAGCTCACGCTCGAGCAGGAGCCCGGCGTACCCGGGGATCCTCGCGGGGATGCCGGAGATGGACGCGTGAGCGCGGTGGGCGGCACCGAACGCGTCGTTCACGTACACGTCAGCGAAGGCCGCGAGCGCGCCGGCGAACCCGTCGTCACCGGTCGTCTCGCCCGGATCCCAACGCAGGTTCTCGAGCAGGAGCACCTGGCCATCCTCGAGCGCCGCCGCTTTGGCCGTCGCGTCGTCACCGACCACATCGACCGCGATGATCACGTCGGTCCCGAGCAGGTCGCCGAGGCGTTCACCGACCGGCGCCATCGACGAGCTGGGGTCCGGGCTGCCCTTCGGACGACCGAGGTGGGAGGCGACCACGATCCTGGCCCCACCGTCGACGAGCCGACGCAGGGTCGGCACCGAAGCCCGGATCCGCAGGTCGTCGGTGACCACCCCGTCGCGGAGCGGGACGTTGAGGTCAGCCCGAACGAAGACACGCAGACCCGGCCGCACCTCGAGGGTGTCGAGCGTGCGGATCCCCTCGAGGAGCGGCACGCGGGTCATCGGAGACCGGCACCGATCAGCGCTGCCGCCTCGGCGAGACGCGTCGAGTAGCCCATCTCGTTGTCGTACCAACCGAGGACCTTGACGAGGGTCCCGCTGGCCATCGTGCTCGGCGCGTCGAAGATGCAGGAGTGCGGGTTGCCGACGATGTCGATCGACACCAGCGGTTCCTCGCTGTACTGCAGGATGCCCTCGAGCGGACCCTCGGCCGCGGCCTTCATCGCCGCGTTCACCTCGTCGACCGTCACCTCGCGTTCGAGCACCAGCACCAGGTCGGTGATGGAACCGTCCGGGATCGGCACGCGCAGCGAGAGCCCGTCGAGCTTGCCCTCGAGCTGTGGGAGGGCGAGCGCGGCCGACTTCGCGGCACCGGTGGTGGTCGGGATGATCGAGAGCGCCGCCGCACGAGCACGCCGCGGGTCCTTGTGGGGAGAGTCGTGCAGCGACTGGTCGCCGGTGTAGGCGTGGACGGTGGTCATCAGCCCCTGGACGATCCCGAACTCGTCGTCGAGCACCTTGGCCATCGGCACGACCGAGCCGGTGGTGCAGGACGCCATGGAGATGACGTCGTGCTCGGCCGGGTCGTAGTCGCCCTCGTTCGCCCCGAGGACGATGGTCACGTCCTCGCCCTTGGCGGGGGCCGAGATCAGCACCTTCTTCGCGCCCGCGTCGAGGTGCTTGGCAGCATCGGCCCGCGTGGTGAAGAAACCCGTCGACTCGATGACGACATCGATGTCGAGGTCGCTCCACGGCAGGGCAGCCGGATCACGCTCGGAGAGGACCTTGATCGTGTTCCCGTCGACGACCAGGTCATCGCCGGAGGTCTCGACCGTGCCATCGAAGCGGCCGTGCACGCTGTCGTACTTCAGCAGCAGGGCCAGCGTGGCCGTGTCGGTCAGGTCGTTGACGGCGACGATGTCGACGTCGAGACCGCGCTGCTTGGTGGCACGGAGGTAGTTGCGGCCGATGCGGCCGAAGCCGTTGATGGCGACGCGCAGGGTCATCGGGCAGGCTCCTCGGGGGGCGCGGACGGGACGTCCCGGCACCCTAGCAACGGCCCTCGGTGGGCCCGGGCTCGAGACCCTCGGCCATCGATACCAGCCGTCGGAGCCGGCGGTGGACGGCGGACTTGGTCAGGGGGGGATCGGTGAGCTGGCCGAGCTCGACCAGCGACGCGTCCGGGCTGACCAGGCGTGCGAGGGCCACGCCGCGCAGGTCCTCGTCCAGATCATCCCACCCGATCTCGGCGACGACCCGCTCGACGGCTTGGATCTGCGAGCTGGCAGCTTCGACCGTCCGGCGGAGGTTGGCCGCGTCGGCGTTGGCCAACCGGGTCGCCTCCGACCGCACCTGGCGCCGGAGCCGGCGTTCCTCCCAGCGCAGGAACGCGCCGGTCGCTCCGATGGCCGCCAGCACCTCACCGATGCTCGACCCGGACTTGACGACGACGCGCGGACGTTCGTCCCTCCCGTCGCTGCGCGGAGGGGCGACGGCAACGCGACCGTCGACGAGCGCACCGAGGGAGACGGCGAGCGCCTCGGCGGCGTCCCGGCGGTGCGCGACGAGCTCGAGGTGCGGTGGGCGGTCGGGTGCCGACACGCTGCCGGCCGCCAGGAACGCGCCGCGGACCGTGGGGCCGCCGGCCTCCCCCACGACGGGTGCGGCAGGGGTCGGGCGGCCGTCGCTGCCCAGCAAGCCGAGATCGCGGGCGACCGTGTCGCCGGCGCCGTCGAGCCGCACCCCGTAGAGCCGTCGCCGCTGGACACCACCCGGGGCCCGCACGCGAAGCTCGGGCGCGACGTCGTAGCGGCGTTGCAGCAGGGTGTAGGTGCGGCGGGCGGTCGCTCCAGCGACGGTCTCGAGATCGACACCGATCCCGCGGTCCCCACCCCCGAGCACCAGGGCGCCACCGAAGCGGAGCAGGGCGGCCAGCTCGGCCCGGACGGCGTCCCCGTCACCGATCGGGAGCCGAGCGAGCTCCTGCTTGACCTCGTCGGTGAAGGTCACGACCGGTTCACCGCGCCAGCAGTTCGCCGAAACGAGCCGCGAGGGCGACCGGATCGTGACCGTTCCGGCCGTCGAAGAGGTCGGTGACGACCACCTCGTCGACCCGCTCGGCGAGCGCGTCGAGATCGACGGTGAGGGGCTTTCCCTCGTGCGGACCCGGCCCGTCGTGGGCGATCAGGACATCGACCCGGAGCCCGGGGACGTGTTCGGTGAGTGCATCGAGGTGGGCTGGCAGGCTCAACCCCTCGGTCTCCCCCGGTTGCTCGCGCAGGTTGGCGACCAGCACGGTCGGAGCCTCCGAGGCTGCGATGGCGCGGGCGATACCCGGCACGAGCAGGTTCGGGAGCACGCTGGTGAACAGCGATCCGGGCCCGAGGACCACCAGGTCGGCGCGACGCACGGCGGCGACGGCCGCGGGGGTCGCCGGCGGCTCGGTCGGATCCAGCCACACCTGGCGCAGGTGCGAGGTCGTGGCGACCGCCGCCTGCCCGTCCACGAGCCCACCGTCGGCGCGCGCCTGGAGGGTGACCGGCACCGTCGTGCAGGGCAGGACACGTCCCGGCACGTCGAGCAGCCGAGCCAGGCGATCGAGCCCCTCGACGACGTCGCCGGCGGACAGGTCCTGGAGCGTGACCAGGATGAGGTTGCCGAGGCTGTGGCCGTCGAGTTCGCCGCGGCTGAACCGGTACTGGATCAGATCGGCCAGGTCGCGGTCCCGGGCGAGCGTCGCGAGCGCCATGCGCAGGTCCCCCGGCGCCACGATGTCGTGATCGCGCCGCAACCGGCCGGACGATCCCCCGTCATCGGCCACCGTGACGACGGCCGTCACGTGGTCGACGACCCGAGCGAGGGCATCGAGCGAGCGCGAGAGGCCGTGTCCGCCACCGATGGCCACGGCCCGCGAGCCGTCTCCGGGGCCCGTGCGTTCACTCACGTCCGAGGTCTCGGTGCTCGACGGCGACGCGGACGTCCGGAGCCGTGCGTCGGAGGTGGGCGGCGACGTGCTCGCTGATGGCCACCGACCGGTGCTTCCCGCCGGTGCACCCGACGGCGATCGTGAGGTAGCGCTTGCCCTCGCGCACGTAGCCAGGGACGGAGGCGTCGAGCAGCGCTTCGAGCGCCGCCACGTACGGCCCGGTCAGATCCTGGCCGAAGACGTAGTCGCGCACCTGCTGGTCGAGTCCGGTGAACGGTCGGAGCTCGTCGACCCAGTGGGGGTTCGGGAGGAACCGCACGTCGAGGACGACGTCGGCGTCCCGCGGCGCGCCCTGCTTGAACCCGAACGACTCGACCGTGACCTGCAACGGCGACTGGTCCTCCATCCCGAGCACCTCGACCACGCGATCGCGCAGCTGGTGGACGTTGGTGCTCGAGGAGTCGATGACGAGATCGGCCGTGCCCCGCAGCTCGGCGAGGAGCTCACGTTCGCGGTGGATCCCCTCGAGGATGCCCTCAGGTCCGGCGGGGTGGCGGCGACGGGTGGTCTCGAATCTCCGCACGAGCACCTCGTCGGAAGCTTCGAGGAACAGCAGGCGGACCTGTCCCGGCTCGGCGCGGAGCTGGCGGACGGTCTCGAGCAGCTCGTCGAAGAACTGACGCCCGCGGACGTCGGCCACGAGCGCCACCCGGCTGACCGACGAACCGGGGACGAAGGCGAGCTCGACGACCTTCCCGAGCAGCGAGGGTGGCAGGTTGTCGATCACGAACCAGTCGTGATCCTCGAGGACCTTGGCCACCTCGGTGCGGCCGGCGCCCGACATCCCCGTGATGATCAGGACGTCCGAAGCGTGGGTCGCGTCGACGCTCTCCGACGTCTCCGGTGCCGGGTCGGTCACGTCGCCTCCTCCGCTGCGTGAATGTCAGCCGCCGGTCGGTCCGGTCCTGCGTCCGTCGGGTGCAGGTGGGCGTACACCTGCGTCGCGAGCGTACGGGAGATGCCCGGCACACCCTCGAGGTCCTCGACGGTGGCACGACGGACCGCCGCCAGGGAGCCGTAGCGCTCGAGCAGCGCCGCCCGCCGCGTCCGCCCGATGCCGGGGATCGTGTCGAGTTCGGAGCTCGCCAGGCTCGACCGCCGACGGCCACGCTGGTAGGTGATCGCGAAGCGGTGCGCTTCGTCCCGGACCCGCTGGACGAGGAAGAGCGCCTCGCTGCCGCGTGGCAGCACCACCGGACGGGACCGGCCGGGGACGTGCAGCTCCTCGAAGCGTTTGGCCAGGCCAGCGAACGCGACGTCGTCGATCGGCAGGTCCTCGACGGCCGCCAACGCCGCGTTCAGCTGGCCCCTCCCCCCGTCGACGATCACCAGGTTCGGCGGGTAGGCGAACTTGCGCGGCTGACCGTCCTCGCCGATGACCGGCTGCCCCCGCGACTCGACGAGGCGCTTGAACCGCCGACCGATCACCTCCTGCATCGCGGCGACGTCGTCGTTCTTGTCCTCGGACAGCTTGAACCGGCGGTACTCGGACTTCTTCGGCAGCCCGTCCTCGAACACCACCATGGAGGCCACCACCTCCGTCCCACCGAGGTGGGAGATGTCGAAGCACTCGATGCGCAGCGGCGCCTCGTGGAGCCCGAGGGCGTCGCCGAGCTCCTTGAGCGCGCGCGACCTCGCGTCGAAGTCGGTGGCGCGCTTGAGCCGCGCCCGATGGAACGCCTCGCGGGCGTTCTCCTCGACCGTCTCGAGGAACGCCCGCTTGTCACCGCGCTGCGGGACGGTGAACCGGACCCGCTGGATCGGGGCGCCGCGGGTGCCCGCGCGCGTGGACCGGCGTTGCTCGGCGAGCAACGTCGACAACGCGTCGGCATCGTCGGGTTCGACCGGGACCACGATCTGGGGTGGCACCTCGTCGGAGCGTTCGGCGTAGAGCTGCAACAGGAAGCTGGTGAGCAGCTCGGGCGTGGTCAGCGGCTCGACCTTGTCCACCGTCCAACCCTTGCGACCGACGAGCCGACCTCGCCGGACGAAGAAGACCTGCACCGCCGCCTCGAGCTCGTCCTCGAACACGGCGATCGCGTCCAGGTCCTCGGGCTTCTCGGTCACCACCTGCTGCTTCTCCAGCGCCCTCTGGGCGGCCTGCAGCTGGTCGCGTCGCCTCGCAGCGGCCTCGAAGTTCAGATCGGCCGCGGCGTCGCGCATCTCCGCCTCGAGCTGCGCCAGCACCGGCCCGGTGTCACCGTCGAGGAAGGCCGCGAAGGCGTCGACCAGATCGCGGTGCTCCTCGGTCGACACCACCCCGGTGCACGGCGCTGCGCACCGGTCGATGTGGAACAGCAGGCACGGCCGGCCGAGCCGCTGGGCGCGGTCGTAGACCCCGTTGCGGCACGTGCGGACCGGGAAGACCCGCAGGAGCAGGTCGAGGGTCTCGCGGATGGCGTAGGCGTGCGCGTACGGGCCGAAGCGCCGGTCGTCCTTGGCCACCTTGCCGCGCTTGACGATGGCGCGCGGGACGGCCTCCGACGTCGTCAGGACCAGGTAGGGGTAGGACTTGTCGTCGACGTAGCGGACGTTGTAACGCGGCTTGTGGCGCTGGATCAGGGTGTACTCGAGGTGGAGCGCCTCGACCTCGGAATCGACGACGATCCACTCGACCGATCGTGCGGCCTCGAGCATCGCGCGGGTCCGGGGGGCGATGCTCGACCAGACCCCGAAGTAGTTGGCCAGCCGCTGGCGCAGGGACTTGGCCTTGCCGACGTAGACCACGCGTCCGGCACCGTCGATGAACTGGTAGCAGCCCGGCGCGTCGGGGATCGCGCCGGCCTCGGGGCGGAAGGCGAGGGACGGGTTCTTCATCGACCTCGCAGCGTACTGCTCTGAGGTGCCCTCCCCCGCTCCTGCACCCCTCCGGCGCGGGTCTACGCTGGCGCCTGCACGAGCCAGCGAAACGACCGTGAGGAGCATCGTGCTGCAGCTGCTGTTGGCGCAGGCCGACGCGATCCCGGACGACCTGTGCGTACGGGCGGGTGCCGACGACACCGAGGTGGCCCCGGACGCGCTGTGCGAGCTGCTCTACCGGGTGACGGGCAACGAGTCCGTGGCGACGTTCGCCGGGGTGATCGGGACCATCCTGCGCGTCGTGCTCATCCTCGTGATCGCCTTCGTGCTCGCGCGCATCCTCGGGCGGCTCATCGCACGCTTCGCGGCGCGGATGGAACGCAAGATCGCCGAGCGCCTCGCCAAGGCAGAGGAGCGCGGCGCGATCCGCTCGGCCGAGCAGTACCGGACCCGACGCTCGCAGCGCTTGCGCGCCATCACCGGCGTGATGCGCGGTGTCGCCGGGGTGACGGTCTGGTCGATCGCGATCCTGGTGATCATCGTCCAGGTGCTCGGCGTCGCTCTCCAGCCCATCCTCGCCGGTGCCGGCCTGCTGTCGGTGGTCGTCGGGTTCGGTGCGCAGCAGATGATCCGTGACGTGCTGGCCGGCATCGCGATGTTGGTCGAGGACCAGTACGGCGTCGGCGACTGGATCCAGATCGACGAACGCATCGGCCAGGTCGAGCACGTGGGCCTGCGGTCGACCGCGATGCGCGACATGGACGGCATCGTGTGGCACGTGCTCAACGGCGACGTGCAGCGCGTCGGCAACCTGTCGCAACACTGGTCGCGCTCGACGTTGGACGTCCCGATCGCTCTCGACTCCGACGTCCCCACGGCGAAGGCGATCATCTACAAGATCGCCACCGAGCTCGCGGAGGACCCCGTCTGGGGCGACGACATCATCGGGCCTCCGGAGATCTGGGGCGTCCAGGAGTTCTCGCCGCACGGGCTGGCGATCCGCGTCGTCACCCCGACCAAGCCCATGGCGAACTGGGACATCAACCGCCAGATGCGCGAGCGACTCCACCACGCGTTCACCCAGGCGCGCATCCGGATGCCGAGCCAACTGGTCGACGTCGGCGGCCTCGCCACCGGGTACCCGCTGGAGGTGACCCGCCAGGGCGTCGAGGAGCACACCGACCCACATGGTCGACCTCGCGGCCTGGCGACGTCCGATGCGGGTCCGCCTGACGAACCCGCCACCGTCGACCTCGACGAGGTGACCGGGGACGCCTACGAAGACGGCCGGGATCGCACCGCGGAGCTGCGCATCATCCGTGGTTCCGAGCCTCGACCCGACTGACCAGCAGCGGTCATCGTCGCCGTCCGGCCGACGCCCGCTCGAGCACGTCGACGAGGAACTTGCCGGTGTAGCTCCCCGCAGCCGCGGCGACCTCCTCCGGGGTGCCCTGGGCGACGATCGTGCCACCACCGTCACCACCTTCGGGACCGAGGTCGAGCACGTGGTCCGCGGTCTTGATCACGTCGAGGTTGTGCTCGATGACGATGACGGTGTTGCCCTTGTCGACGAGGCGGTGGAGCACGTCGAGCAGCCGCCGGATGTCCTCGAAGTGCAGGCCGGTGGTCGGCTCGTCGAGGATGTACACCGTCTGCCCGGTGGCGCGCTTGCGCAGCTCGGAGGCGAGCTTGACGCGCTGCGCCTCGCCACCCGACAGCGTCGTCGCCGGCTGCCCGAGCCGCACGTACCCGAGCCCCACGTCGACCAGAGTCTGCATGTGACCGGCGATGGCGGGGATGTTCTGGAAGAACTCGAGCGCCTGCTCGATGGACAGATCGAGCACCTCGGCGATGGTCTTGCCCTTGTAGTGCACCTCGAGGGTCTCGCGGTTGTAGCGGCGCCCCTTGCAGACCTCGCACGGCACGTAGACGTCCGGCAGGAAGTGCATCTCGATCTTGAGCGTCCCGTCACCCCGGCACGACTCGCAGCGGCCACCCTTGACGTTGAACGAGAACCGGCCCGGCTGGTAGCCGCGGACCTTGGCCTCCTGGGTGCTGGCGTAGAGCTTGCGCACGTGGTCGAACACGCCGGTGTAGGTCGCGGGGTTCGAGCGGGGGGTGCGACCGATCGGGGACTGGTCGACGACCACGACCTTGTCGACGTGCTCGAGCCCCTCGACCCGGGTGTGCTGGCCCGGCAGCTCGCGGGAGCCGTACACGTGGCGCATCAGCACGCGCGACAGGATGTCGTTGACGAGGGTCGACTTCCCCGACCCGGACACCCCGGTCACGCACGAGAAGGTGCCCATCGGTAGCTCGACGTCGAGGTCGCGCAGGTTGTGCTCGGTGGCGCCGCGGACCGCCAGGACGCGCCCGTCGCCGGTCCGCCGCTCGGCGGGGATCGGGATCCGTCGTTCGCCCGACAGGTAGGCGCCGGTGAGGGACTTGCGGGTCAGGCGCTTGAGGCCCTCGACCGAGCCCGAGTGGACGATCTCGCCGCCGTGGACGCCCGCGCCGGGACCGATGTCCACGACGTGGTCCGCCGCGTCGATGGTGGCCTCGTCGTGCTCGACGACGATCAGGGTGTTGCCGAGGTCGCGCAGGCGGATGAGGGTCTCGATGAGCCGTTCGTTGTCGCGCTGGTGGAGACCGATGGACGGCTCGTCGAGGACGTAGAGGACCCCCACGAGCCCGGCGCCGATCTGCGTCGCCAGACGGATGCGCTGGGCCTCGCCGCCGGACAGGGACCCCGCCGCACGGTTCAGGGTGAGGTAGTCGAGCCCGACGTCGAGCAGGAACCGCAGCCGGGCGCGGATCTCCTTGACCACACGGGCACCGATGATGGTCTCGCGGTCGGACAGCTCGAGCTGGGCGACGAACCGGTCGGCCTCGGCCACCGACATGCCGGTGAGCTCGGCGATGGACGTCCCGCCGACGGTCACCCCGAGAACGATGGGCTTGAGGCGCTTGCCGGCGCAGGTCGGGCACGGCACCTCGCGCATGTACTGCTCGACCTGCTCACGCACGTGTGAGGACTCGGTCTCGGCGTGGCGACGCAGCAGCGACGGGATGACGCCCTCGACCTGCGCCTTGTAGGACCGCTTGCGCCCGTAACGGTTGGTGTAGCTGACGTGCACCCGGTCGGGCAGCCCGTGCAGGACCGCGTCCTGGACCTCGGGCGAGAGGTCCCGCCACGGCGTGGTCGGCTCACCCCCGGCGTGCGTCACCGTGGCGCGCAGGAGCTGGCGGTAGTAGTTCGACTGCTGCCCGGTCCCCCACGGCAGGACCACGCCCTCCTCGACCGACAGGTCGCGGTCCCCGAGCACGAGCTCGGGATCGACCGTCAGCTGGGTCCCGAGACCGCTGCACGCCTCGCACGCGCCGTAGGGCGAGTTGAACGAGAAGTTGCGCGGGGCGAGCTGCTCGTAGCTGAGGTTGCAGTGGGGGCAGGCGAGGTGCTCGGAGAACGTCAGGGTCTCGGCCTGCGGTTCGGGCAGGCCTGCGTCGTGAGCCGCGTCGATGGCCTCGCGGGTCGGGACGACCTCGATCATCGCGATGCCATCGGCCAGCTGCAGGGCGGTCTCGATCGAGTCGGCGAGCCGGCGGCGCATGTCCTCCTTCTGCACCAGCCGGTCGACCACCACCTCGATGGTGTGCTTGTAGGTCTTGGCGAGCTTGGGTACCTCCTCGATCGGGTACACGTCCCCGTCGACCCGGACGCGGGCGTACCCCTCGGTCGACAGCTGCTGGAACAGCGCCGCGTGCTCGCCCTTCCGGCCGCGGACGACGGGTGCGAGGACCTGGAAGCGCGTGCCGGCGGGCAGCTCGTGGACCTGGTCGACGATCTGCTCGGCGGTCTGCCGGGCGATGGGACGGCCGCAGTTCGGGCAGTGCGGCTGGCCGATCCGGGCGTACAGCAGACGCAGGTAGTCGTAGATCTCGGTGATGGTCCCCACCGTCGAGCGTGGGTTGCGGGAGGTCGACTTCTGATCGATCGAGATGGCCGGGGACAACCCCTCGATGAAGTCGACGTCCGGCTTGTCCATCTGTCCGAGGAACTGGCGCGCGTAGGCCGACAGCGACTCGACGTAGCGCCGCTGCCCCTCGGCGTAGATGGTGTCGAACGCCAGCGAGGACTTCCCCGACCCGGACAGCCCGGTGAACACGATCAGCGCGTCGCGGGGCAGGTCGAGGTCGACGTCCTTGAGGTTGTGCTCGCGAGCTCCGCGTACGACGATCCGGTCGTGCACGGCACTCCGACGGGGGCTGGCGGCCACGCGAGGTCCTCCGGCAGCAGGTGGGACGGGAGCGGCCGCGGACCGGCCGACGCGAGCGGGCCACGGGAGGTGAAACGTGCGGAGGTGGCCGCGGCCCGAGGGTACCGACGTCCCACGGTACCGAACCTGGGCCGCGGGGTCGAACACCCGTTCGACCCACCTCGTGAAGTAGCCGGCCCGTAGGCTGCCCCGGACCAGGAGCTCTCGATGACCGAACACGACGTCGACCGCGGCCACGTCGACCCCGACGGGGACTGGCTCGACCGCACCGATGGGCACCTGCTGCTGCGCAAGCTGTCGGTCGAGGAGTTCGACAACAACGTCTACGTCGTGGCGTGCACCCGCACGGGTGACGCACTGCTCGTCGACGTCGCCGCCCGGCCCGAGCGGTTGGCGGAGGCACTCGAGGGGATCTCCCCCGTCGCGGCCGTCCAGACGCACGGGCACTGGGACCACATCCGGGCCTGGGACGGCGTCCGCGACGACCTGGGGATCGAGGTGTGGGGCCACCCGGGCGACGCCGAGCTGTTCCCCCGCCCCGTCGACCGTGAGCTCCAGGATGGCGATCGCGTCACGGTCGGTGAGCTCGAGATCGAGGTGCTCCACCTCCCCGGGCACACCGAGGGGTCGCTGCTGTACCTCGTCCAGGGCGAGGACCGCCCGCACCTGCTGAGCGGCGACACCCTCTTCCCCGGCGGTCATGGGCGGACAACAACTCCCGAGGACCACGAGCGGATCATGGACGGCCTCGACGCACTGTTCGACCGCCTGCCCGATGAGACACACGTCTACCCCGGCCACGGCGATGACACCACCATCGGCACCGAACGGCCTCACCTCGCCGAGTGGCGCGAACGCGGCTGGTAGCCGACGCGGACGGCGACGCACTAGTCAGACGCCGTACCCAGGTCGTGGCCCGGGGAGCGGTCAGCACGGGATGGAGGCAACAGTGCCGCCAGCAGAGCAGGGAGGGCCGTCACAAGTAGTGCCACGGAACGGTCGGCGTGGGTGGCCAGCACGCCGAAGAAGCTGGGCCCAAGGATGAACCCGGCCGCGGCGAACACGATGGTCGAGGTGAACCCGGTGGTGGGGCGGTCCTGGAAGACCTGCTGGCTCCACATCACCACGAGTGCAAACGCGGTGGTGAAGCCCACCCCGAACAGGGCCGCCGATCCCAGCGCGGCGCCCACGGAGCCGGGCGCGACCAACAGCACCACGTTCGTTCCGGCGACCAGGGCGAGCATCACCGCCAGGGGCCACCGCAGGCCGTAGCGATCGGCGACCCTGCCGCCGAAGACCCCCACCGCCGTCCCGGCGATACCCAGAGCCGCCCACATCCCCGGACCGATCCAGGGGGCCAGACCGGCGTCCTGCGCCGTGTCGGGCGCGTACGCGAAGTACGCACCGGAGGTGATCGACACCCCCAACGTGACGACGAACAGCCGCCCCGACCGGAGGTTGAAGAACCACCGCAGCGCAGGCCGTCCACGGTCGAGGGCCGGGCCGACGGATCCTGGTGTCAGTACCCGCCAGGCCACCGCGGCCGCCACCAACCCGATGATCGCGAACGCCCACCACGCGGTCCGCCAACGGTCTCCGCCGACGAGCACGAGGACGCTGGCGAGGACCAGACCGACCGGGGAGCCGGCGTTGACCAGGGCCAAGGCACGCCGGGTTCCGGCCGCTGGGACGTGGTCGCGGACCGCGTCCGCGAACGGCGCCCATGCACCACCGGCACTCGTTCCCGCGGCGATCACCCCCGCCGCCAGCAGGACCGGACCAGACGCTGACGCGGTCGCTGCTGCGCCGACCGCCAGCAGCAGACACCCCGAGAAGACCGGCACGCGAGGTCCGTAACGGGCCGCGAGGACGCCGGTCGCCACGGTGGCAACCAGGTAGCCGGCCTGGGCTGCGCTGGCGTAGAAGCCCAGCACGTCCAGTGGCAAGCCGAACTCCTCCCGGAACCTCGGCACGAACAATCCGTACGCCAACCGGCCGATGCCGTACGTCGCCACCAGCGCCAGCAGACCGGCACCCCCGACACGGGAAGCCTGGCTCGTGATCACGTCGGACCTTTCGTCTAGGGCACGGTGCACAGGACGGCGGTCATCCACCGAGCTCACGGCGTTCGCACGCCGAGGCGCTCCCCTGCGCTCGGGGAACAGCGGCTCCAGTTAGCAGCGCGCTCCTCGGACCCGAAGCGTTTCGCGACGGTAACGAGCCGGTGTTCCCCGCCCTGTGTGGGCCTGCCGTCTCACAGCCGGGGCCTCGCCCGCTCTCAGTGACTGCCGCGGGAGGTGGAGGACGTGTGCAGCGAACCTTCGAACACCCGATGTAGCCGCGGCCGCACGGTTCCCCGGGGGACCGGGGAGCACGTTCGGGTCGAGCGAGAACCACGCCCGGATCATGGACGGCCTGGAGGCCCTGTTCGACCGGCTCCCCGATGAGACGCACGTGTACCCGGGCCCTCACCTCCAGGAGCGGCGCGAACGCGGCTGGGTAGCCGAGGTGAGCGACGAGAGACGCCCACCGGCGTGGAACGGCAGCGGTTCTCGCCGGGCCGGCCTCGCCCCGGGTGTCGCGTCCCAGCAGTCGGGTGCGCGGCGGTCTACCGGGGCGCTGGTGTGGCGCCAGCGCCACGTGAGGGCCCCGCAAGCGGTGATCAGTGGCAGCGCCCGGATTCCCTCGTTCGCGAGTTGGACCCGTCCCGCCGCGCGGAA
>NZ_JBBEBZ010000117.1:0-3265 GCF_040882075.1 Nitriliruptor sp. | reverse complement strand
GTGGCAGCGCCCGGATTCCCTCGTTCGCGAGTTGGACCCGTCCCGCCGCGCGGAACCGCCGAGGAGGGAGCCACCCCTGCAGCAAGGCGCGAGGCATCTGGCAGGCTGCCATCACCGACGAGAGGGCAACGGTGACAGCGAACGACGCCAGCCACGGTGAGGAGGAACTGATCACCGGTTCGAAACACGGTTCGAAACGCCGGTCCGACAGACGCGCCGGACGTGTGTCGCCTGCTCGCCGCACTCGGATACCCAGCCGAGGTGGAGGTCGTTCGCGAGTGCATCGCATCGTTCGACACCTCCTTGCGAGACCACGTCCAGCTGGCGGAGCTCGAAGGACAGGTCGTGGGCGTTCTCGCCTTGAGCCTGACACCGCGCTTCGCCGAACACGGGATGTTCTCGCGGATCACCGCGCTCGCCGTCGACCCTTCGGTTCAGCGCGTCGGGGTCGGGCGCCGCCTAGTTGCCGAAGCGGAACGGATCGCTGCTGAGAACGAGAGCACCCTGATGCAGGTGAACAGCGGACGTCGGCCCGAGAGGGCAGCAGCCCACGCCTTCTACCTCTCCCTCGGGTACGCCGACCAGCATGACCATCACATCTTGTACGAGAAGGCTCTCGGGTCCGGCTGAGGTACTGAGGTCACGACGGGCACGAGAACAGGTCGGCTCTCGACGGCACCGCGGTCGACGTCTACGCCGTGGCCCGTACCCCGGCCACGGCGACGACACCACCCTCGGCGTGGAGCGCCCCCACCTCACCGAGTGGCGCGCACGGTTGGTAGGCCGTCCCACGTCTTGCAGCGGCGGTCGAGCCGAGTCGTGCACCGTGTGGATCGCCACGTCACGTAGGCGGCGCAGAGTGGCGCGAACGCGGCTGGTAGCCGACCTGACGATGAGTCGCTACGCACGCCTGTGGCCGGAGCCGCCGCCGTTCAGTAGGGCGACGTGAGTCCGTCGAACATCGGGAAGTGCTCGGTGTTACGGGTCCACAGGGATGCGTCGTGGACCGCAGCCGTGGCCGCGATGATGAAGTCGACGGGGTCCACGCCCGGGTGGGATCGCAGGTACCGGTTCGCGAGTCGGCCGGCGTCTTCTGCGATGCGGTCGTCGACGGGGAACCACTCGAGCGCATCGAGGAGACGGCGGGTCGATGCCTCTTCGGCGGGCCGCATCCCCGCGAGGGCCTCGACCTTGACGACCACCGAGGCGGTCAATCGGTGCCCAGCCGATACCGCTCCAGCCATCGCGTCGCGTGCCGCCGGGTCCCCACGCAGGTGGTCGATGAGCACCGACGTGTCGAGCAGGACCGTCATCCGGCAGCGTCCGCGAGCCTCCGCGCCATCCCGGTGCGGAGCGACTCGACGTCACTCGCGCCGTCGTCGCCTTCGGACCAGCCGGCGAAGCTCTCCTGGAGCGCCGAGAGCTGCTCGTCGCGGTCGACAGTCCCGTAGGAAGTATCCACCGCTCGGCGGATGAGTTCAGCGAGGCCGAGGCCGCGTCGGCGCGACTCGGAGCGGAGCAGCTCGTACTGCTCGTCGGAGAGGGTGATCTGCGTCCTGTGGCTCATGATGTAACCCTACATCATGAGTCCCGGCGTGTCGCGGGAGCTGATCAGCGTCACCGGAGCCCGTCACCGTTGCTCTGTTGGTGCGACATCGGCGCCGTCAGGGCACATCGACGCCCTCCCGCGACACGACTCGCTCGGGTCTGCCCATCGCCCCGTGGCGGATCGCACGCGCGGAAACGTCGCGGCAGGCGCGGGACGCTACGCGCGGCGAGCGGGCAGCTGGTCGCGCATCGCCACCACCGCGGCGGCGACGTCCCGGAGCTTGCGGTTCTGGTGCTGAGACGTACGGCGCAGAAGGGCGAACGCCTCGTCCTCGTCGCATCCCACCCGCACCATCAGGATGCCCTTGGCCTGCTCGATCACGGCACGGCTGGTGATGGCCTCGCGGAGCTGGATACTGAGCTGTTCGACCCGGCTGTAGGCCCGGGCGTTGGCGAGGGTCGCGGCCACGGGTCCCGCGATGCTGCGTGCCGTCCGCCGGGCGTCCTCATCGAGCCCTCCGGGTTGGCGAGCGAACAGGTTGAGCGCCCCGAAGCTGCGCCCCGACACACGCAGGGGGACGACGAGCGCGCAGTGCAACCCCAGCCGTGACGCCTCCTCTCGGAGCTCGGAAGGCCAACGGTCGTCCGACGTGAGGTCATCGACGTACCGCTCGTTGCCGTCCGCCATCGCATCGACGCACGGTCCGGTGCCGAGCGCGCGCTGCACCTCGTCGAGCTGGCGGGAAGCGGCGTCGCTGGCCGCAGCGGTGTCGGTCCGACCGTCGACCCGCTCGACGGTGACGGCGACCGCATCCGTGGTGGCGATCGCCTGAGCCGTCAGGGCGATCACCTGCTCGAGCATGGCATCGAAGGGCACCTCCTCGAGCAGCAGGGTGAGCAGTTCCTCGACGGTGCGGAGGTACGCCTCGCCGGGCTCACCCACGTCGGTGCCGCCGTCGGGAACGCTCTCCATCACACCGCGCTCGCCACACCGATGCCGACGAGGATGAACACCAAGGTGACCACGAGGCCACGTCCGGCGAGGCGGTGAGCGTCCGCGGCCATCTGCGTCCGACGCGCCCGGCCCACCATGGCCTGGCCAACCCCGAGCGCCAACACCCCGACGATGGGGTGCACGTAGGCGACGAGCGGCTCGGCCTCCCAGGCTTGAAGGGTGGTGTAGAGGGCGATGCCGAGCACGATGTGGACCGCGAGGAGGCCGAGCACCGCCCGGTAGAGGCCGGCGGTGAACTCCTGGCCGTTCTTCGCCCGGTCGAAGGCGACGAACGCGGTACCGAGGACCAGCACCGACAGGCCGTAGCCGAGGATGCGGTGCACGGTGAACAGGACGTCGTCCATCAGAACCTTTCGGGGCTCGGTCGCGGGGAGCCTAACGCGCGCGATCGTGCCGGGTCGCAGCCGGACGTCGACCCGGGTGCGTCGTCGCTCCGTCAGCGCGTGAGGTTGCGCTGCAGCAGGACCGTCGCGAGAACGAGGAGCACCACGGCGAAGCCCGCCAACACCGCCACCTCCGTGAGGACGTCGCCGAGCGTGCCGTCCCGCCGGACCAGTTCGGCCATCGCCTGGTTGGCCCACGCGTGCGGGGTGATGTTCGCCACCTGCCGGATGGGCCCCGGGAAGACCTCGAGCGGGACCATCGAACCACCGAGTGCCGCCAGCCCGAGTCCGACGCCGACCCCGACGCCGGATGCCTGGC
>NZ_JBBEBZ010000116.1:0-21916 GCF_040882075.1 Nitriliruptor sp. | reverse complement strand
ACCCACCGCGACGAGTTCTGGCACCGCAAGTACGCCGAGGACGAGACCGGCGCGCCGGTGGCCGTTCCGGCGGGTGCGTCCGCGGATCACCCCGGTGACGAGGTGGCGGAGGAGCACATCCACATGCCCGATCCGTCGTACTGGCCGGTGGTGATGACCGCCGGGATGCTGCCGCTCGGCTACGGGTTGCTCGCGCACGCGTCGGTCGGCGGCAAGATCGCGATCGCCGCCGGTGTCCTGTGGATGATCTGCGGGTTCTTCGGCTGGATCATCGAGCCGTTGGCCGAGGGCGACGACGACCCCGAACCGCTCGCAGCGCACTAGGGCTGAGGCCGCAGGACCGACGACCGACCGCACGACCCGGTGCCGCCCTCTGACCCCGCGTCGGACGGCAGGCACACGACACGAGGAGACGCCGTGAGCGCCGACGCACACGGGACCACGCTGGGGCTGGACCACCGCAAGCTGGCGATGTGGACCTTCCTCGGCTCGGAGTTCCTGTTCTTCGGGGCCTTCATCTCGGCCTACCTGCTCTACCTGGACGCCACCGGGAGCGGCCCAGGCGTCGAGATCTTCGACATCCCCTTCACCTCGATCAGCTCCTTCGTGCTGCTGATGAGCTCGCTGACCATGGTGCTCGCCCACCACGCGCACACCCAGGGCGACATGCGTCGGATGCGGCTGTGGATCCTGGCGACCGCCGGACAGGGGATGGTGTTCCTCGGCGGGCAGGTCTTCGAGTTCACCGTCTTCTACCGCGAGGGGCTGAACCTGACCCAGAGCCCCTTCGCGTCGAGCTTCTTCGTCCTGACCGGTTTCCACGGACTGCACGTGTTCCTCGGCATCCTGATGCTGCTCGGCCTCTACGCGCTGTCGGTCACCGGCAAGGTCAAGCCCGGCCAGCACGTCAAGACCGAGATGATCGGCCTGTACTGGCACTTCGTCGACATCATCTGGGTCGTCATCTTCACCGTCGTCTACCTGATCCCCGACCTGGCCATGGAGGCGGCAGCGTGAACCAGCTCCACCTCGAGGAGGGACGCCCGTGAGCGCGACCGAGACCACCCCCGAGCCGACGGCGAGCGCGCCGGCACACCACGGGCCGTCGCCACGTGAGTACGTGCAGATCGCGCTGGCCCTCGCGGTGCTGACCGCACTCGAGATCTCGACCTACGTGGTCGATTTCGGGCCGCTCGCGATCCCGATGCTCATCGGCCTGATGACCATCAAGTTCGTGATGGTCGCCAACTTCTTCATGCACCTCAAGTTCGACAACGCGATGTACAGCCGCATGCTGTACGGCGGCCTCGGGCTCGCGATCAGCCTCTACGCCGTCACGTTGACCGTGATGTTGTTCGCCAGCGCGCCGGCCCTCTGAGGAGCTCCTCGTGACCACCACGACCGACCGCCCGAACTCCGGGCCGCGCACCGCCAAGCACGCGCTGCTGGTCCCGCTCGCCGTCCTCGGCGTCATGGTGCTGTTCATCGGCCTGATCGCCACCCTCCTGCTGTTCAACACCAAGACCGGCGCGCTCGTCCTCGCGGCCCTCGCCGCCGGAGGCGTGCTGTTCAGCGTCTCGCTGCTGGCGTCCCGCGACCGGCTCGACCGCGGCCAGCGTTTCGCGGCCGTCGGCGCCGGGGTACTGCCGCTGCTGGTGGGCGGACTGATCGCCACGAGCCTCATCGGTGGGATCGACCCGGCGGACCAGATGCGCAACGTGCAGCCGCTCACGGTCGTGCCGGAGGACGCCCCGGTCATCGCTGCGGAGAACTCCAACGAGTTCTGCCTGCCCGACGACGCCGGTGGTTGTGAGCCCACCGACACCTGGGAGTTCACGCCGAGCGAGGCCGAGGAGACCATCGCCTACCTGTTCGACAACCTCGAGGCCGGTGTGCCCCACAACGTCGTCCTCACCACCCTCGACGGTTCGGCGGACAGCCCGGCGCCGGGTGACGAACTGGTCGCGAGCGAGGTCATCACCGGTCCCGCGCAGGAGTGGTTCGTCTCCGAGGCCCCGCTCGACGAGCTGCCCGAGGAGTTCTACTTCTTCTGCGCGATCCACTCGAACATGGACGGCGTCGGGACGCTCGCTGCGGCCGAGTGATCGTCCCGCGTCCCTGAAGCGGCGGAGGCCCTCCCCACGGGGAGGGCCTCCGCCGTCGTGGCGCGGCCCCTACCGGTCGCGGCCGAGCGCGGCGGCGGCCGTCGCTGGCAGGCCCACCGTCGGTGCGCGTCCCTCGAGTGCGGGCAGGAGCGCATCCGCCACCGCCGCGCCGACGGCCGCGTGCGCGGCGACGGGCCAGTGGATGCCGTCGACGTTGAGCTCCCCGGCGTGGGGTTCGACCAACGGCCACGAGGCGACCCCGACGAAGCCGTGCTGCTCCGCGAGCGCGAGCTGGTGCGCCTGCCGCTGCGGGTGGGTGGGGTGCCCGCGGCCGTAGTAGCGCGATCGGTGCGATGTGGGGCCGACGGCGGCGCCAGCGACCCTGCCCCAGGTCAGCCCGCGAAGGTGCTCGAGGAGCTCGATGAACAGCCGATCGAACTCACCGATCGGTGTCCGTGTCCGGCGACCGCCGGTGGCGTTCACCAGCCACGGGTAGCTGGCCTTGAGCACGCGGCGGACCTGGCGCCGGACCGCGGTGGGCCGCAGGTAGGCGGACAGGACCTCCACCGACGGCGGGACCCCCGCCGGAGCGTGGTCGAACGAGCCGACGCCCACCACCACCGCGTCAGCCGCCGCCACGACGTCGAACTGGACGTGCTGGTCCTTGGTGACCGTCCGCACGGCATCCCGCACCGTCATCCCCGGTCGCGCGATCACGGTCGCGATCACCTCACGGCCGAGCCGTTCGCTCAGCTGGCGAGCCGCGACCTGCGGGTAGAGGTGCCGCGTCGATGGCAGCTGGGGGCCGAGGTGGTCGGTGAACGCGGTCGAATCCGCGACGACCACCAGCGACAGCGGGCCATCGTGGCTCAGCGCGCGAGGGAGATCGAGGTCGACCCCGGCCTCCCCACCGTCGTTCACGACGCAGCGGGCGCTGGCGTGGTCTCGGCGGGTGCAGGGACGAGCTGCGGACGTGCGCGGACCCACACGGTCACGGCCGTCGCCCACACGACCGCCGCGCCGAGGATGTGCACGGCCACGAGCGCCGGAGGGATCCCGGTCGCGTACTGGGTGTAGCCGATCGTGCCCTGGACGAGTTCGAGGGCGAGCAACACACGGACCGCCCGTCGCAGCCCCGGGGGCCCGTGCCGCCAGGTCACGGCCACGAGCGCCACGGTGAGCCCGACCAGCAACCACACCGCATCGGCGTGGGCGATCGCTGCGAACCGGATGTCGAGCCCGAGCCGGGGGGTCCCGGGGTCGCCCGCGTGCGGGCCTGAAGCCGTCACGAGGGTGCCGAGGATGAGCACCGCGCCGGCGGCGACCGCCAAGGCGGTCGTCGCCCACCGCAACCCGCCCGCGACGTAGCCGTCCACCGGTCCGTCGTCGACGTGGACCTCGACCCGACCAGCGTGCTCGCGAGCCCGCTGCCACAGCGCGGCGGCGATCGCGATCAGCACCATCGACAGCAGGAAGTGCGCCGCGACGATCAGGGGGTGCAGTTCCGCCAGGACGGTGAGGCCGCCGAGCAGGGCCTGGGCGACGACACCGGCCGGCAGCGCCCAACCGAGCAGCCGCAGTCGGGCCGGGAGGTCGTGGCCGTGGCGGCGGATCTCGAAGGCGAGCGCCACCGCGACGGCGAGCACCACGAAGGTCAGCAGCCGGTTGCCGAACTCCACGCCCGTCTGCCACGTCGCGTGGTCGCCACCGGGTCGCGGCACCACGGTCTCGCCGTCGCACGTCGGCCAGGTGGGACACCCGAGACCCGACCCCGTGACCCGGACCAGGCCACCGGTGAAGACGATCATCACGTTGGTCGCCAGCGCGGCCACAGCGAGCTGCACGAGGCGATCGCGGACGGCGGGCCCGGAGGAGGGAGACATGGCGGGGAGCCTACCGACGGCCCGTCCCGTCACGGGGTTCGCGGCCCGTGCCGTACCATCGAGCGACCGTCGTCCGCACCGTCAGACGCCCCGCACGGGCGCAGAGAGCGCCTCGATCGGGGGCGCAAGGTAGGTCCCCCCGTGACCACCGACGTCGCTGCTTCAGCCGCGTCCGAAGCGATCCGCGTCCCCCGCGCCGCCCACCGACGGCGCGGGCTCGTGCTGCTCGCGGCTGCGGTCTTCAACGTCTGGGTCTGGGCGACCCGGGCACGCAACCTGATCGCGGACGCGGGTGACTTCTCCGCGGCCTTCGTCGGGGTCCACGCGGTGCTCTACCTCAGCGCGACGGCCGTCGCCCTCGTGGTCGGCGTGATCGGGTGGCGGCAGTGGCGTGAGGCGCGGACCCCGGACCCGCACGCCTCGTCCGCGTGAGCCCGGCCGAGGACACCCCGTCGCGCGCCACGGTCGCCGCGGACGCGCAGGAAGCCCCCGTGCCTGCCGACGATCGGACCGTCGGGCCGATGCACGACGAGGGTCGCTACGAGGGCCGCGCCGGCACCCGCGATCAGCTCCGCCGCTACGTGCTGGTGACCAAGCCACGCATCATCGAGCTGCTGCTGATCACCACCGTTCCGTCGATGGTCGTCGCCGAGGGCGGGTGGCCGTCGACCTGGCTGGTCATCGCCACGGTGCTCGGGGGGGCGCTCTCGGCTGCCAGCGCCAACGCGCTCAACAACTACTGCGATCGCGACATCGACCGGCTGATGGCGCGGACCGCAGCCCGACCGACGGCAGCCGACGAGGTGTCGCCGCGCGGCGCCCTGGTGCTCGGGATCGTCCTCGGGGTGGTCGGGTTCGTCTGGCTCGCCGTGCTCGTCAACCTGCTCGCGGCCGCGCTGGCGACCTTCGCCATCCTCTTCTACGTGTTCGTCTACACGCTCGGCCTGAAGCGCCGCAGCTCCCAAGCCGTGGTGATCGGAGGTATCGCCGGCTGCATGCCGGTGCTGACCGGCTGGGCCGCCGTCCCCGGCGCGACGCTGGCCGACGTGCGGCCCTGGCTGCTCTTCGCGGTGATGTTCTGGTGGCAGCCCCCGCACTTCTGGGTGCTGGCGATGAAGTACCGCGAGGACTACGCGCGGGCGGGCCTGCCGATGCTGCCGGTCACCCACGGCAACGACGAGACGACGCGCCAGATCCTGCTCTACAGCTACCTGCTGCTGTCGGTGGTGCTGCTGTCGACGGTCGGGCTCGACGCGGGTTGGCTGTACACCGTCGTGTCGCTCGGCCTGACCGTCGGGTGGCTGCGGTACGCCCACCGGCTCCGGCGGACCCGCACGGTGGCCGATGCGATGCGGCTGTTCCACTACTCGACGGTCTACCTCGCGGTGCTGTTCATCGTCGCTGCCGTCGACGCCGTCCTGTAGGGACCGCCCGCCGCCCTCCGCGGGCCGCGCCCGCCCTTGACCGTCCGGGGGTCGGTGGGCTCGACTCCCCGGCGGGAGTGGGTGCACGCGTCCGCGTGCACCCGGAGCTCGATGAGGGGTACGCGGTGACGGATGTGGCGGTAGCGACGGTCGACGACGAGGTGGCCACCGAACGGCAGCGGCACCTCGAACGGATCGAGGGTCGCACCCTCCTCGACGTGTTCCGCGCCACGGTCGACGCTCACCGTGGCCAGCCCGCGTTGGTCGTGGCCCGGCCCGACGGGTCGTTCCGGACGCGGACGTGGGGCGAGTACGAGGACGAGGCCAGCCGGGTGGCGATGGCGCTCCGGCGGTTCGGGGTCGACCACGGCGATCTCGTGGCGTTGATGATCACCAACCGCCCCGAGCACGTCATCGCCGACGTCGGGACGCTGCTGGCCGGCGCCACCCCGGTGTCGGTCTACAACACCCTCGCCCCCGACCAGGTCGCCTACGTCGCCGGCAACTGCGACGCCAAGGTCGCGATCGTCGAGGACGCTGCCGTCCTCGCGACCTGGCAGCAGGTCCGCGACCAGCTGCCGAACCTCGAGCGCATCGTCGTCATCGAAGCGGCCGGCGTCGACACCTCCGACCCGACCGTGACCACCTACGAGCAGCTGCTGACCGACGGGGCGAGCGCGCTCGCCGGTGGCCGCGGTGAGCTCGACAACGCTTGGCGGTCGGTCTCGCCGGACGACCCGCTGACGCTCATCTACACCTCCGGCACGACGGGTCCGCCGAAGGGCGTGGTGCTGACCCACCGCAACCTGCTGTTCCAGATGGAGGTCACCCAGGAGTTCCTCGACGTCCAGCCGGGTCAGCGGTCGGTGTCCTACCTCCCGCTGGCGCACATCGCCGAACGGATGGCGACCCACTACCTCGCCATCCAGTACGCCGGCACGGTGTCGTTCGTGCAGGAGATCGCCAACCTGCTCCCGACCCTCCTGCAGTCGCGTCCACAGTCGCTCATGGCCGTCCCGCGGGTGTGGGAGAAGATGCACGCCGCGCTGCGTGCCGGCATCGACGCCGAGGAGGACGAACGCCGCCGCAAGGTCGCCCAGAAGGCGATCGCGATCGGGATGGAGGCGGTCGAGCTCGAGATGCGCGGTGAGAAGGTCCCGCTCAAGCTGCGGCTGCAGCACGCGGCGTTCGACAAGGTGGTGTTCACCAAGATCCGCGAGAAGCTCGGCTTCGACCAGCTGAAGTACTCGCTGTCGGGCGCGGCGCCGATCAGCGCCGACCTGCTGATCTTCTTCAAGGCCATCGGCATCGAGATCCTCGAGGTCTACGGGATGACCGAGTCGACGGCGGTCATCACCGCCAACCGACCGGGACGGGTCCGCATCGGCACCGTCGGGGAACCGGTGCCCGGGACCGAGGTCGAGGTCGCCGCCGACGGCGAGGTGCTGGCCCGGGGACCAC
Organism: Nitriliruptor sp.; assembly: GCF_040882075.1. Taxonomy (NCBI): domain Bacteria; kingdom Bacillati; phylum Actinomycetota; class Nitriliruptoria; order Nitriliruptorales; family Nitriliruptoraceae; genus Nitriliruptor; species Nitriliruptor sp. The sequence continues at coordinate 15,043 of NZ_JBBEBZ010000116.1, read as the reverse complement.
ACATCACCCCCGGCTACTGGCGCCGTGACGAGGCGACCGCCGAGGCCATCGATCCCGACGGTTGGTTGCACACCGGTGACCTCGGCCGGCTCGAGGACGGGTACCTGACCATCGTCGGCCCCAAGAAGGAGCTGATCATCACCGCCGGCGGCAAGAACCTGTCGCCGAACAACGTCGAGGAGTCGATCAAGCAGCGGTCGATCATCATCGGCCAGCTCTGTGCCGTCGGTGACGGCCGACCGTTCATCAGCGCGCTGGTGGTGCTCGACGCTGAGATGCTGCCGCTCTGGTGCTACCAGAACGACGTCACCTTCAGCTCCGTCGAGGCCGCCGCGGCCGAACCGAAGGTGCTCGCCGAGGTGCAACGCGCTGTCGACGAGGGCAACGCCTCGCTGGCGCGGGTCGAACAGGTGCGTCGCTGGGCGATCGTCCCGAACGAGTGGACGGCGGAGTCCGAGGAGCTGACCCCGTCGCTGAAGCTCAAGCGCTCGGTCATCCACGACAAGTACGCGCCGACGATCGACGACCTGTACGCCGACAGCTGAGCTGAAGGATCTGTTTGCAGGTGAGCCACATCCTGCGCACGGGTGAGCGGTTCAGTTCCGTCCGGACGGCGTTCGTGGCGAGCGTGCATGGCGCGGGATGGCCGATCCATCTCGGGACGATCTCGCGCTCCACCACTGCAGAACACGGCGGTTACGCGCAGGTCCGGGGCGCTTCCGCGGGAGCGCCCCGGAGGTCGGCTCCGCGGTCGTCCCAGCACACGGTGTCCATGGAGCCGATCATCGCCACCCGGGCCGTTCCCCTCTGATCGTCTGGGGCGACGACGGCCGCCTCGCATGACACTTTCGACGTCGGCGTGCTGGTGAGATCCCCGGTCGTGCAACATGCGGGGTGTGGGCGAGCAGGAGACGGCGCCACCGCCGGCGAAGGAGGCGTCATCAGGCCTCTGGAGGTCCCATGTTCGTCGAAGACAGCGCGTACGTCTTCTCGCTCCGGTGCTGATGGCCGGTTTGGCCGTCGGTGGCCTGCTCACTTTCTCCCGCCGCTACCGACGGGCGGGATCTGTCGTGCTCGTGGTGTCCGTGGCCCTCATGGGAGGCGCGTTCCTACTCTGAGTCCTCGGGGCCGTCGACAGCGCAGCACCGCATGCGGAAGGAACGTAGGGAACCGTGAGCGCGAGACGAGACACCACCTTGAGGGCGGTCACGGTTGCGGCGGTCGTTGTCCACGCCGGGGCCATCGCGGCCTACGGAGCCCAGGGGCTCGTCGCCTCCGATCCTGTGCTCGATCCGCTGCGACCCATCCCGATCGCCGCGATCTACGCGACCCCCGCCCTGCTCGCGCTCGCTGGCCTGCGCAGCCGCCATCCGCTGCTCCTGGTCGCAGCGATAGCGGCAGGCATCCTCGCCGTCTTCCCCTTCTCGCTCCATAGCTTCCTGCTCGCCCCGGTCGGCCTCATCTACGGCATCGCGTACGCGGGGCTGTCCACCGCCCAGCACCGTCACCGCTCGATGGTGGCGGTTGCCGGCTGCCCCCTGCTGCTGGTCGCAGCCTTCATCGCTCTGGTCGTTCACGAGGATCCCGTCTGCTACGAGAAGCTCCAGACCGGGGAGATCATCATCGACCGTGATCCCGACAACGTCACCTCTCGGGTGGACGGTCCCGACTCCGACGTCATCGAAGGTGGCTGTACCGGCGACACCGTCGTCTGGTGGGAGGCGACCGTGAGCTTGGCGCTGACCAGCGCGACGATCGTCACCGCGCTCCTCGCGGTGCCCAAGGACGAGGCTGGCGAGCGCCGACGCACGAGAACCGACCGACCTCCTGAGCAGATGCTGCGCCCGTGACACCCGGAGAAGCGGTGCTCTGCTCTTCATGACGCCCACGCCGTGCCGTCATCGGCTACCGAGGCGATCCGACGCCCCTGTACCAGTCCGAGATCAGGCCACTACGCCCGCTATCGCCACGTTGTCACCGGCCGTTGCCGACGACGACTTCTTCTCAACGAGATCACACGGGGCGAGCCGCCGCTCACTTCGTTCCACATCCGACCCAGGTCACGGCAGGGTCAGGTGCACCCGCTCGTTCGCCGCGTCGGTGGAATCCATCAGCGCGTTCGTTGCCACCATCTGGCCATCGACAGCCGCCCGGTCGGTCCACGGCATGGCGGCGGTCCACCGCCACGCCAGCCGCAGCACCGGGACCAACGCGGCCGGGTCCCCGTCGTGGTTGGAGAACCGACGCCGCGCCGCGATGTACTCGTTGCGGAGCACTGTCGGGATGACGATGCGGCACAGGCCAACCGTTGACAGCTCCGCGTTCATCATCAGCCGGCCGACGCGGCCGTTGCCGTCGGTGAAGGGGTGCACCTCCGAGACGACCGACATCACGTACACCGCACGACAGAACCCAGGGGCGATCTGTGGAGCCAGCCGCAGCCCTTCCAGCAGGGTGCCGTAGACCAGATCCGGCGCGACGAACTGGGTCGCGCCGGCACGGTTGCTGCGGTCCTTGAAGTGGCCTGGCCCGATGTTGGGCCGCCCCACCATCAGGGCGCGATGCCGTGCCCGCATCAGCTCGATCGCCGCCTCAGGGTCGGCGTCGGTGGCGGCACGCCCGATCGGGTCGACAACGCACCGGTGGGTGCCGAGGATGTCGTGGCCGTCGGCCGCGCGACGGGCCGGAGGGGTCTGCGTCTCGATGATCTCGCGGGCTTCCTCGATGGTGAACTCGGTGCCCTCGATGTAGTTCGAGAAGTACGCCTCGTAGAACGGCAGCTCCCCGTCCTCGGCCGGCGGCTCGAGCGGTTCGACGTCCAGCTGCGGCAGGTGCCCGACCGCCGTGGTGAACATCGCCACCCGCCGCTCGTCCCACGCCCGGCCGTCGAGCGCCGCACGGGCGAACACGCCGCGGGCCGGCGCGGCCGTGGACGCACCCGACACGGCCCCGACCAGCTCTCGGACCAGATCCGGGTCGACGTCGAGGTCCTCGGCGACCTGGACCGCGTCCTGCTCGAGCACCGCGAACCGGTCTGCGCCCCACGCCAACCGTTTCTGCGCGACCCAGTCTTCGAGCTCGGCGCGTGCCAGCGTGCGCCCCGGCCGGCCGGGGCGGCCGCGGGACTCAGCCAGGTTGTCGACCAACGCACGCGCCGGCGTCGACCCGCGCAAGTCTGCCGCCCACGAGGTGTCCGAGGGGTGCTCCACCCGCGGGCGGACCAGCACCGTGACGCCAGGCAGCGCCAACGGCGTGGTCCGCTCGTCGGTCGCCACCGTGAGCACGCCACCGTCGATGAGTCCGCCGCGGGCTGCGGTCCGATCGACGAGGATCGCGTCCGGGCAGAACTTGGCGACGATGCGCCACAGGTTCTCCGCGACGATGTCCTCGGGTGCCGAGTGCACGTCCGCTGACCAGACCCCGGCAGCGAGCCGCACGACCTGGCCGTCCTTGCGGGCCTGCGCGACCGTCGGGCGTGACACCTCGCCCGAGAAGAAGATGGTGCGCGGTCCCGTCGGCCACCTCCGTGCTGTCATGCAGAACCCTTCGCTACCGGCTTGACTTTACATTACTGTCCGATAGCGACATGGCGACGCGTGTATCTCGTGCCGCTATCCACGATGATCTAACATTATCCTGCGATAGCTTCTTGCTGGCTGCATCAGCACGTCTGCGGTAAGATGTGTAGCACGCTGCTACAAACGGAAGGCCGCGAGTATGGGTTCAACCGCTGCAACCCCGACTCGGGTCAACAAGGACGTGTACGCCGCCGCGAAGGCCGCTGCGTCTCTGACGGGTCGCACCGTGGCCGAGCAGCTGTCGCACTGGGCCAAGGTCGGTAGCGAAGTCGAAGCCATCGCGCTGCTCGAGCTCCGTGAGCGCCGTCGGACGGCGCAGGGTCTTCTCGCCGGGCGGGACTACGACAGCCTCCCCGCAGATGAGCAGGCGCTGGTGCGCACCGCCTGGGACCAGGAGATGGATGCTTCGCTGGCCTCGACCGACATCGCGGCCGACAAACGTGCAGCCGGACAGCCGGTCATCACCCTCGATGAGGACGGCAACGTCGTCCGGCACCTGCCTGACGGGACCGTCGAGCAGCGGTGAGCTCGTCCCCAGACCTGTACCTGTTGGCCGGCCCCAACGGTGCAGGCAAGACCACCTTCTACGAGCAGGTGCTGGCGGCGACCGGTCTGGACTTCGTCAACGCCGACCGGATCGCTGCGTTGCGTTGGCCCGGCGAGGAGATGGCCCGTGCCTACGACGCTTCCGCAGAAGCGGCTGCGGTGCGGGAGCGCTACCTCGCAGACCGGCGCTCGTTCATCACGGAGTCCGTCTTCTCTCACCCGTCCAAGGTCGAGCTGGTCACGCGGGCGGTCGAAGCTGGCTATCGAGTTCACCTACGGGTGCTGATCGTGCCTGTGAACCTGTCGGTGGCGCGCGTGGCTCAACGTGTCCTCGAAGGAGGACACAACGTCCCTGAAGCCAAGACCAGACAGCGACACGAGCGGCTCTGGACGTACGTGGTCGATGCCATGAACCGGGCCTACGAGACCCGCGTGTACGACTCCTCGGGCCAGAGCGGCCAGGACTTCGTGGAGGTCGCCCGCTGCCAGTACGGAGCCGTGCTGGGCGACACCCGCTGGCCCGCCTGGGCACCATCAGAGCTCGCTGGCAACCGACCCGCGTGACCGGGGCAGAACGCCCGGAATCGCGCTTCGTGTTGCCTGAACGCGCGGCAGCCGAGTGGGAGGCCATCAACTCCCGTCCCGCTCGGGAGCTGGCCGGTCTGCGAGAGCTGATGGCACGGCCCTCCCCGTTCGTCGAGTGAGCTACCGGGCACACGAGCTGCTCGGTCCAGCGCACGAGCTCGACGCCTTCAGCTGCACCTCCGTCGAACAGACCGACTGGCTCAAGCGCCACGCCCGTCGATGGCCACGGGAACCGCGAAGGTGTTCGTGGTCACCCCGGCTCACGGCCACGACGTGGTGGCCTACGACGCGTGGACGATGGCACAGATCGCCGTCGCCGACGCCCCGTAACGCCCCCCGCTATCTCTACTCGCTGGGCCACGACGACCTGGCCGAGGTGGCGGGGGAGAACGGTCGGCTACCGAGTGGGCAGCACGAGCGTGGCGTGCTGCAGCGGCGACATAGGGACGGGCCAGCGCGTGGAACTCGTGGTTGGTGACCAGGCCTGCCACCATGACCGAGGTGTCGATCACCGGTCATCGCGTTGGAGGTGGATGGCCTGGGTCGCGGCGGCGTTGTGGCAATGGCTATCCCAGGTCGGGACACACGCGGTGTGTGGGACCTCTCTCCTCGACAGGCACTGAACGATCGTTCAGGCTGCTGAACATGCGTTCAGTTCCCGCCGATGCTGCGCCCCCCGACACCCCGTCGAGCGGCGACGCCGACCTGACCGCGCGCGCCCGCATCCGGGACGCGGCCATCGCGTGCTTCGCCGACGCCGGCGTGGTCGGCACGAGCGTCCGCACGGTCGCCAGCGCCGCCGACGTGTCGCCCGCCCTGGTCATGCACCACTTCGGCTCCAAGGACGGCCTCCGGGGCGCGTGCGACCAGCACGTCGCGTCGGCGGTGCGGGAGGGCAAGACCGACGCGATGCGCCAGGGCCTCGCGATGGATCCCGTCGGTGCGCTGCGTCAGCAGGCGGAAGGTCCGCCGCTGCTGCGCTACCTCGCGCGGACGCTCGTCGACGGATCCGAGCACGTGGCCGAACTCGTGGACGAGATGGTCAGCGACGCGGTCGGCTACATGGCGGAGGGTGTCGAGACCGGGCTCCTGCGCCCGACCGATGACCCGCGCGGACGCGCCGCGGTCCTCACCCTGTGGACGCTCGGTGCCCTGGTGCTCCACGAGCACGCGACCCGGTTGTTGGACGTCGACCTCGTCGGCGACCCGCAGCAGGCGCTGCCCTACTTCCTGCCCGCGCTCGAGATCCTCGGTCGCGGCGCCATCACCGACCAGGCTTACGAGCGCATCAGGGGCGCGTTCGAGGCCACGGACGAGGAGGCGGAGCGATGACCGCCGTCATCCGGACCGAACGGCTCTCGAAGCGGTACCGCTCGGGGACCCTGGCGCTCGACGAGCTCGACCTCGAGGTCGAGGCCGGTGAGGTGTTCGGGTTCCTCGGGCCGAACGGCGCCGGCAAGTCCACCGCGATCCGCGTGCTGCTCGACCTCCTGCGACCCACCTCGGGCCGTGCCGAGGTCCTCGGCGTCGCGCCGCGCGACGGCGGGCCGCAGCTGCGGTCGCGGATCGGCCACCTGCCGGGTCATCCTCGACGAACCGACCAGCGGGCTCGATCCGCTCTTGCAGCGCGAGTTCCTCGACCTGCTGCGTGAGCACCGTGACCGCGGCGCCACCGTGTTCATGTCCTCGCACGTGCTGAGCGAGGTGGAGGACGTCGCCGGTGGTCGGCGCAGGACCGCGAGCTCGAGGACCTGTTCCTCGACTTCTACCGCGGCCCCGTGGAGGCGACCGATGACGACGACGGGACCGCCGTGCCCGGCGACGGCCGTCGGACCGAGGAGGTGACGACCCGTGGCTGAGACCTTCGCCGTCCTGACCGGGGTGGTCCGCGACCAGCGACGTTCGCTCGGGCTGTGGGGTGCGGCCCTCGCGGCGGTGACCCTCATCTACGTCAGCTTCTACCCCGCCGTGGGGGGTGCCGAGATGCAGTCGATGGTCGACGCCATGCCCGAGAACCTGTCCGCCGCGCTCGGGTACGACCGGCTGGGATCGGCCTCGGGCTACCTCACCTCGACCGTCTTCGGGCTGCTCGGCCCCGCGTTGCTGCTGGTGTTCGGGATCGGCCGCGGCGCCAAGCTCGTCGCGGGGCTCGAGGAGGAGGGCGGGCTCGAGCTCGAGCTGACCTCGCCGGTCTCCCGGGGCCAGGTCGCCCGCGAGCGGCTGCTCGCGCTGTTCGTCTCGTTGGCGGCGCTCGTGGGTGTGGTGGTCGCCGTGACCATCGCGCTGTGGGCCGTCATCGACCTCGAGGACGTCGCCGTCGGCGGCATCGCGTCGACCGCGCTCGGGCTGCTGCTGGCGTTCGCCTTCGCGAGCCTGGCCTTCGCAGCGGGGACGGCCACCGGGCGTCGCAGCGTCGCGCTCGGCGTCGGGGCGGGAGCGGCGGTGCTTGCCTACATCGCGGACGCGATCGGCGCCATCGTCTCGGACGCGAGCTGGCTCACCACCCTCTCCCCGTGGTCGTGGTACCTCGGGGAGGATCCGCTGACCGCCGGCGTCGACCCCGTGGGCTTCGGGTCGCTGTTCGTGCTGGCCGTCGTCGCAGCCGCCCTCGGGATGGCGGCCTTCGTGCGCCGGGACCTCTGCGTGTGACCGCCGGCTGACCTACGGTCGCGCCCGTCACCACGGGGTGGCGACCCTCCGGTCGCTTCCTCGCGGATCCGGGAGAGGTGCGGCGTGAAGACGTTGGGGGTGCTGCTCAGCACGGTGGCGGCGCCGCTGCGGCGCTGGAACGTGCGGCTCCTGGTGTGGCTGCTGGTCGCGTTCGTGGTGCTGGTCGGCTCCTACAGCGCCATCTTCCACGAGCTGATGGCTCTGGAGGGACGGGCGTTCACCTGGACGACGAGCGTCTACTGGACCCTCACGGTGATGTCGACGCTCGGCTTCGGCGACATCACCTTCGAATCGGACCTCGGCCGCGCGTTCTCCATGCTGGTCCTCCTCAGCGGCGCCTCGTTCATCCTGGTCGTCCTCCCGTTCGCCTTCATCCAGTTCGTGTTCACCCCGTGGATGCAGGCGCGCGAGTCGGCGCGCGCGCCGCGGCAGGTCGATGGGGAGACCAGCGGGCACGTCGTGCTGACCAACCACGACGCCGTGACCGATGCCCTGATCGACCGCGCGAAGCAGGCGAACCTGCCCTACGTGCTGCTCGTGGCGGACCTCGACGAGGCCCTGCGGCTCCACGACCAGGGCTACGAGGTGATGCGCGGCGAACTCGACGATCCCGACACCTACCGGCGGGCCCGCGTCGAGCACGCCTCGCTGGTCGCCACGACGCGGTCGGACACCGCCAACACCAACATCGCGTTCACCGTCCGCGAGCGCTCGGCCGACGTCCCGATCGTGGCGACGGCGAACTCGTCCGCGTCCGTGGACATCCTCGAACTCGCCGGCTGCGACCAGGTCCTGCAGCTCGGCGATCTCCTCGGGCGCGCCGTCGCCCGGCGCGTGGTCGGCGGTGACGCGCGGACCCACGTGGTCGGCGAGTTCGGCCAGCTGCGTATCGCCGAGGCGTCCGTGGCCGGCACCGACCTGGTCGGCCGCTGCGTGCGGCAGCTGGACCTGCGCGGTCGCTTCGGGCTCAACGCGCTCGGCGTCTGGCGCAGCGGTGACTTCGAGCGGACCCGGGCCGACACCGAGCTGCGTGACCGCGACGTGCTGATCCTGGCCGGCACCGACGATCGGCTCGCGGCCTACGACGAGGTCTACGCGGTGGAGGCTCGCAAGGAGCATCCGGTCCTGATCCTCGGTGGCGGACGCGTCGGTCGGGCCGCTGGCCGCACCCTGGACGACGTGGGGATGCCGTGGCGGATCGTCGAGCAGCAGCCGGAGCGCATCCGCGACGAGGAGCACTACGTCCTCGGGGACGCCGCCGAACTCGAGGTGCTCGAGCGTGCCGGTCTCCACGACGCCGCCGCGGTGCTGGTCACCACCCACGAGGACGACATCAACGTCTACCTCACGCTGTACGTGCGCCGGCTCCGTCCCGAGGTGCAGATCATCGCCCGGGCCGCCCACGACCGGAACGTGTCGACGCTGCACCGGGCGGGTGCGGACGCTGTGCTGTCCTACGCCTCGATCGGCGCGACGGCGCTGTGGAACGCCATCGGTGACGAACGGCGGCTCGTGGTGGCCGAGGGGCTCGAGGTGTTCCAGATCCCGATCCCCGATGCGATGGTGGGTCGCTCGTTGACCGACATCGGCCTCGGGGAACGCACCGGCTGCGACGTGCTGGCGATCGAGCGCCACGGCATCGTCGCCGCGCCGGACCCGAACCAGCCGCTGCCGGCCGACGCCGATCTGATCGTCATCGGCGACGAGGAGGCGGAACGCGCCTTCCTCGACCGCTTCCCGGTGCCGGAGCGCAACAGCAACGGGGGTCGTCGACGCCGTGCGAGGACCAGCGATCGTCCCTGAGCGGAGGCGGACGGGGATCGAACCCGCCGGGTGACACGAGCGGAGGCGGACGGGAATCGAACCCGCCAGGGGACGAAGCGCCCCCTCGTCGGCTTTGAAGGCCGCGGGACCCACCAGGCGTCCGGACGCCTCCTCGTACCGCCGGAGCGGCACCCCCCGAGGCTAGCCCAGCCCTCGTCACGCCACCCGGGCCTAGGGTGACGGCCGTGTCCATCGCGCTCGGCGTCCCCGCGGCCGTGGCGGCCGTCGTGGTCGCGGCGGCGGTCATCGCTGGGATCGGACCGCGGATGGTCCGGGTGGCCGACCGGCTCGCCGACCTCACCGGGCTCGGCGAGGCCTTCGTCGGGGCGGTCCTGCTCGGCGCGACGACCTCGCTGCCCGACATCATCGCCACGGTCGTCCCCGCGGTGAACGGGTTGCCCGATCTCGCGGTCGGCAACGCGCTCGGCGGGGTGCTGTCCCAGACCGCCTTCCTCGCGGTGGCCGACCTCACCTACCGCCGGGCCAACCTCGAACACGCGGCGGCGTCCGTCCCGAACCTCGTGCAGGCCACCGTGTTGATCGCGCTGCTCGGCGGGGTCCTGGCCCTGTTCTCGTCGCCGGACGTGACGCTGCTCGGCGTGCACCCGGGCAGCCTGGTGCTCGTCGCCGCCTACGGGTTCAGCCTGCGGCTGGTCAACGAGACCACGCGGGACCCGATGTGGCACGCGGTCGAGACACGTGAGACCCGGGCCGACGTCCCGGAGGAGGACGAGGTCGACCGGAGCGAACTCGGGCCGCTGCTGCTGCGCTTCGCGGGCATGGCCGCGGTCCTGGCGGGTGCGGGGTTCGCGCTGGCCATCGGTGGCGAGAACCTGGTCGCCGAGGCCGGGCTCGGCGAGGCGGCCGTCGGGGTCTTCGTGACCGGCCTGTCGTCGTCGCTGGCGGAGCTGGTGGTCAGCATCGCGGCCATCCGGGCGGGCGCGCTCACCCTCGCGGTCGCGAACGTCATCGGCGGCAATACCTTCGACACGCTGCTGGTGGTCGTCGCCGACGTGGCCTACCAGGACGGCAGCGTGTACGCCGCCGTCGGGCCCGAGACGGCGCTCGTGGCCGCCATCACCATCACGATGACGGCGATCATCACCCTCGGGCTCCTCCGCCGCGAGCGGCACGGCGTCGGCAACATCGGGACCGAGTCGGCCCTCGTGCTCGGTCTCTACGCGCTGTCGGTGTTGCTGGTGTTCTGAGCCGGCACGTAGGCGCTGAGCGCGTCGAGCGCCGCCTCGCCCGGGTCGGTGCGGAGGGCGTACCGCGTCGAGCGGCCCGCCCCCTGCATCACGACCAGCCCGGCCTGCCGCAGGATCGAGAGGTGGTGGTGCGCCGTCGCCTTGGCGACCCCGAGCTGGTCGGTGGCTTCGCCGAGCGAGATCGGTCCGGTCGTCATCCGCCGCAGCAGCTTGAGCCGGCCCTCGTCCGCGAGCGCCTTGGTGAGCTTCAGCAGGCTCGGTGGGGGCACCTCCGCCGGGAGTGCCACGAACGCGTCGGCGACCGGTGTCGACAGGACGAGCGTCCCCACGTCGTGTAGCTGGTCGACGATGATCCACGGGCGCAACCAGAAGCTCGGCAGCAGCAGGATGCGACGGACCGAGGCGTCGTCCTCGAGGGCGTAGCCGTTGGTCGCCTCGAGGACCAGCGTCGCCACGTCCTCGCCCGCGGTGAGCCGCGCGCGTCGGTGCTCGACGTCGCGCTCGATCGCGGCCATCGCCTCGGGTCCGATCCGCTCCCACACCGCGTCGCGGACGCCGGCGACGATCGCGGCGATCTCGCGCCCGTGGTCGTGCGGGTCGGTCGCGAGCAGCCGCCGCACCCCCTCCGAGTCCTGGTCGTCGCGGTCGCACCGCTCCCGCAGTCGCTCGAGCGGGGCGGCATCAGCTTCGGCGAGCGCCTGCGCATCGGCAGCGACATCGTCCCACCCGAGGTCCTGGGTCGCGATCGACAGCAGCATCCGCCAGGGCAGGGTCGGCTCGGTGTCCAGCAACGTCAGGAGCTGATCGACGTCGCCGGGGGCCGGGAGCCGCGCAGCCGCGTTCGACAGGGTGAGGAACGCCCGATCCTCCCCGCCACCGATGGCCTGGGCGCGATCGAACAGCGCGTCGGGCAGCTCGGCGCGGAGGGCGGCGACGCGGTGGGCGCCGACGTCGTAGCTGCTGTGGTCGTCGTGACCGACCACGACGCCGATCAACCGGAGCAGCTCAGCAGCCTCGGACGCGCGGACCTCGACGGGGGTCGACGAGGCGGTGGCGGTCGAGCCACGCAGGTCCACGAGACGCACGGTCGCTCCGGTGGTCGGTCCGTCCGACGGTGCTCGGACCGTGTCACCGTACCTCCAGGGCCGAAGGTTCGATGGGCGTCGCGCGCGTCGGCATCCTCCACCGCACATCGGTCGAACGGAGGTGGCCCTTACGTTCGACAACCGTCGGACGTTATGGTTCGATGGTCGTCGAACGACAGACCGACGAACGTCGGCTGCGAGCACCGCGAGGAGGTGGTCACCGTGATGACCGCACAACGAGTCGAAGCGCAGGCCCGCGCTGCCCGCGCCCACCGGTCGGCCGAGGTGGCGAGGCTGCGCCGCCAGAACCGGGGCGACGCGCGTGCACGCACGGCGACGGTGCTCCGCGATCTCGCTGGCCGCATCGACACGCACGACGGCGGCCGCCGTCGTCCTGCCGAGGCCGGCTGCTGACACCGCCCTTGCCCGATCCTCGATCGGGGCGGCCCCGGATCAGGCGTGGTGCAGCTGGTCCGCACGTGCCGCCAGCTCGGCCAGCAGGAACGCCTCGGTCAGGCAGGCCTTGGTGAAGTCCTCGAGGTGGAGCGACTCGTCCTCGCCGTGGGCGTTCGACCCGGGGTCCTCGACCCCGACCAGCAGGCACGGCGCCCCGCCGAACGCGTCCGAGAACGGCTGCACGAACGGGATCGATCCCCCGCAGCCCATAGCGGCGGGCGCGCGGCCGTAGGCGGCGGTCATCGCTGCGGTCGCCGCGTCCCAGGCCGGTCCGCCCGGCTCCATCACCCACGCGGCGTTGCGCTCCCCGAGCGTCACCTCGACGAGCGCGCCGAACGGGGCCGAGGCCACGAGGTGATCGACCAACACGCCGAGGGCGCGTTCGGGGTCCTGGCCCGGAGCGAGGCGGACCGACAGCTTGGTACGGACGTGTGAGAGCAGCGTGTTGGACGCCTCGGCGACGCGGGGCACGTCCATCCCGACCGGGGTGATCGTCGGCTGCATCCAGAGCCGCTCGAGCAGCGACCGGTCCGGATCGCCGGCGGTGGTGACGCCATCGAGCAGCCGCACGTCGCTGCGGAGCGTGTCCTCGTCGAGGTCGAGCGCTTCGAGCCGCCCGCGTTCATCGTCCGACAGAGGTCGGACGTCGTCGGTGAAGCCGGGCACGGTCAGCGCGCCACGGTCGTCGTGCAGGGTCGCGAGCAGCCTCGTCGTGGCGGTCAGGGCATCGGGCACCGGCCCACCCCACATCCCCGAGTGGACCGGCTGCGCCAGGGTGCGGACGTCCACGACCGCCTCCGCCATGCCGCGGAGCGCGTAGGTGAGCCCGGGCCAGCCCACCTGCCAGTTGGTCAGGTCGGTCAGGACGATGACGTCGGCACGCAGCTCGTCCGCGTGCGCGGCCAGGAACCGGTCGAGGTTCGGTGAGCCGATCTCCTCCTCGCCCTCGACGATCACCTTGACGTTGACCGGCAGCTGCCCGCGAGCGTCCTGCCAGGCCCGTAGGGCTGCGACGTGCGCGAGGATCCCGGCCTTGTCGTCCGCGGCGCCCCGCCCGTAGAGGCGGCCGTCGCGCTCGGTGGGTTCGAACGGCGGGCTCGCCCAGTTCGCCGCCGTGGCCGTGGGCTGCACGTCGTGGTGGGCGTAGAGCAGGATCGTCGGCGCGTGCGCACCGGCCCCCGACCACGACCCGGTCACGTACGGGGCCACCACCCGGCCCTCGGTGTCGGGGTCGAGCTCGAGCAGCCGCACGTCATCGAGGCCAGCCTCGGTCAGCAGCTGCGCGGTCCGTTCCGCCGAACGCCGGCACTCCTCGGCGTGATCGGCCGACGCGGAGATCGACGGGATGCGGACCAGCTCCTCGAGCCAGGCGCGGGTACGCGGCATCGCTTCGGCGAGGGCCGCCGCCACGTCGTCGAGCCCCGCGGGGACCTGCGTCGCGGTGGGCAGCGAGGTGGCGGTCACGGGGGCTCCGAGGGGCGGGGGCGGGCGGTCTGGCTCGCAGTCTGCCCGAGCTCCGGACGCGGTGCCGTTGCGGTCCGGGGTCGGACGCCGACTATCCTCCGCCCGACGTGCCGGCGGACGAACGCCGGTCCACCCGCCCCGTGCAGGGGCCGACCGGCGTCGATGACGACCCGGGCACCGAACCGTTGGAGGACGACGTGGGGCACGCAGCCGAGGTCTGGTCGCGGCTGACGGGCATGTTCGAGGCGCAGGACGTCTCGGACCTCCCCGAGCTGTACACCGCCGACGCGCTCTACCTCGAGCCGTACAACCCGCCCCACCGCGGCAACCTGCTGATCCAGGCCTACCTGAAGGACTACTTCGGCGGCAAGGAGGACATCTCCATCGTCTCCAAGCACGTCTTCGAGGACGCCGAGAACCGCGGCCTGGCCGCGGAGTGGACCATCTCCTACACCGCCGCCGGGCGCCGGTGGAACGACCTGCCGCGCGCGACGTTCATCGCCTTCGACGAGGACGGCCGCGTCACCTACCACCGCGACTACAGCTGACCGACCGCGCCCCTCTCGAGCCCTCGCTCCGGCGGGGGCTCGCGGCGTTCAGAGGGTCTGGTCGGCGCTGTCGGTGTCGTTGCGGCCGAGGATGCGCCAAGCGACGATGCCGACGGTTGCGGCCAGCGCGGCACCCACCGCGGCCTTGTCGCGTTTGCGCTCGACGGCGGGTAGACGGTCGCGGAGGCGGACCGGTGCGATGAAGTCCTGGGTCTGCCACCCCATCGCGGTCGCGGCGGCGCGCAGCTCGCGGTCGGGGTTGACCGCGGTCGGGTGTCCGACCGCCGACAGCATCGGGAGGTCGGTGATGGAGTCGGAGTAGGCGAAGCAGTCGACGAGGTCGTAGCCGCGAACGTCCGCGACCTGACGGATCGCGGTGGCCTTCGCGCCGGCGTAGGCGTAGAACTCGAGCGTCCCGTCGTAGCGGCCCTCGTCGTCGATGCCGCTCCGGGTCGCGAGCACGTCCTCGACGCCGAGGTAGCCGGCGAACGGCTCGACGATCTCCTCGCCGGAGGAGGAGATGATCCACACGTCACGGCCGGCGGCCTGGTGCTCGGTGATGAGCGCGAGCGCCTCGGCGTAGACCAGCGGGGCGATGACCTCCTCGACGGTCTCGCGGACGAGGGTGCGCACCCGCTCGGCATCCCACCCCTGGGTCAGGTCCAGGGCGGCACGCCGCATCTGCTCCATCTTGGCGTGGTCGGCACCGACCAGCTGGTAGACGGCCTGGGCGTACAGGCCACGGACCACCGTCGACGGGCTGATCAGGCCGTCCTTGAACAAGGTGCGGCCCATGATGAGGGTCGAGGACCGGGCGATGATGGTCTTGTCGAGGTCGAAGAAGGCGGCCTCGGTGGCGCCGGTCCGGCGCTCCGCCACCCGTTCGAGCACCTCGTCCGACAGCCGGTCCGCGTCCGGTCGGGCGTGGCGTTCCTCGGTGCGTTCGGCCTCGCCGCCGCGTTCGTTGGCGGCGATCTCCGCGGCCGCGACGACATCGGCGTGGTCCGCGACGCCGGGCGCGACCGGCTGCTCGTCCTGCTCTGCCACCGCGCGATCCTCCGGTCCCGGGGCCTGAGGCT
>NZ_JBBEBZ010000115.1:0-22012 GCF_040882075.1 Nitriliruptor sp. | reverse complement strand
TTAAAGCGGTACGCGAGCTGGGTTCAGAACGTCGTGAGACAGTTCGGTCCCTATCCGCTGCGCGCGTTGGTGATTTGACAGGAGCTGCCCCTAGTACGAGAGGACCGGGGTGGACGTACCTCTGGTGTGCCGGTTGTTCCGCCAGGAGCATGGCCGGTTTGCTACGTGCGGTCGGGATAAGCGCTGAAGGCATCTAAGCGCGAAGCCCACCTGGAGATGAGATCACCCACCCCTTCGAGGGGGTAAGGGCCCCAGCTAGACGACTGGGTCGATAGGCCGGATGTGGAAGCGTGGTAACACGCGAAGCTGACCGGTACTAATAGCCCGAGGGCTTGCCGTGCTCGCTCGCGCTCGCTCTGGAGTTCCGGGGATCGTCCCGGAACATGCCAGAGTCGAGTCTCTTCCTGATGGAGGGGACACGACTCTGACTCGTTCACACGCTCGACGTGGAGAACGGCGTCGCTCCGTTCGCGGAGCTCCGCCTACACAGCGTCCCTACGATCTCCCGTGGTCGTAGCGGAGGGGACACACCCGGTCACATTCCGAACCCGGAAGTTAAGCCCTCCAGCGCCGATGGTACTGCCGGGGAAGCCCGGTGGGAGAGTAGGTCGCCGCGGGAACCTTCTAGGTCGAGGCCGCCTCCTTCTGGAGGCGGCCTCGACGCGTTTGCGTCGGTCCGTACGGGCCGGCACCATCGAACCGTCCCGGTAGCCCCGCTCTGCGGTGGGTCGCCGCCGGACCGGTCACCGTTCGAGGAGTTCGACCGTGGTCGCCGACGACACCGGATCGCCGCCGCCCGAGGGACCTCGGAAGGCCAAGCCGGTCCCGCCGCCACCGCCGCCTGCGGCGGACACCGGGCCGGATGAGGCCGGTGGACCACCGCCGCCCGATCAGCGCCAGAAGCCAGGTCGTGGTGGGAGCTCGAGCCGGGACGCCGACCGCCCACCATCGGATACGTCGCGGTCCGACGATCGGCCTCGGCGTGGCAGCGGTCCGTCGGTGCCCGACGCCCGGCACGGAGCCGCTCCGCGTGGTGATGGCCGCGGCGCACCTCGTGGTGACGGCCGAGGTGCCCCGCGTGGGCGGCCCGCACCGGGGGACCGTCGCGGACCACGTGGTGGGGGAGCGCCGGAGGTGGGTCGTCAGACCCGTCGCAGCACCCCGTCGACACCTGGTGGTGCCCGCGGGAAGCCGGTCGGCGCCGACCGTGCCCGTCAACGTCAGGATGCGCCCGCTCGGCGTCCAGCCGGGAAGGGTGACGCCCCGGCGCGCCCGGATCTGCCCGTCGGTGACCAACCGCACCTCCCGAAGCCGGTGAAGAAGGACCTCGAACGCACCCTCGGGCCGGGTCGCCGGACCGACGAGGTCGCGCTGGCGCTCAGCGTCGGGAGCCAGGCCATCGACGAGGGTGCGGTCGATCTCGCCCTCGAGTACCTGGTGTGGGCCAAGGATCAGGCCCCGCGGGTCGCCGCGATCCGTGAGGCCTACGGGGTCGCTCGCTACCTCGCCGAGGATTTCGCTGGTGCGCTGACCGAACTGCAGGCCTACGTCCGCATCTCGGGCCGCAACGACCAGAACCACGTCATCGCCGACTGCCACCGCGCGCTCGGTCGTGGCCTCGACCGCATCGAGGAGCCAGCCCGCTCGCTCCTCGACGACGACCGTGCCCCGGCGGACCGCCGTGCGGAGGCCGCCATCGTGCTCGCGGCCGCCCTCGGAGATGCTGGCCGGGCGGAGCATGGGCTCGAGGTCCTGCGCCCGATCCTCACCGAACGTCGCGACCGGGACGCCGACCACCACCTGCGGGTCCGGAGTCTGGTCGCCGATCTGTCCCTGCGCATCGGCGACCGCGACCAGGCACGGCGGCAGCTCGAGGTGCTGCTCGCCGCCGATGATGACGGCACCTTCGAAGCACAGGATCGGCTCGACGCGCTCGACGAGCCCGTTTGAAGACGCCGCCGGGCCCCGCGGGCGTCAGCCGACGTCGGTGAGCGTGCCGGCGTCGCGTCGCTGGAAGTAGCGCAGGAGGCCGGCGGCGTTCGATCCGTAGCTGGAGAGCAGATCGATCCGGCCAGCGGCGTGCGGATCGTCGTGCTTGGCCCCGGCGTCGACCTCGTCGTCGAACCGCCGCCGGAGGGTCTCGGCCACGTGGTCGAGCTCGGTGCCCGTCGGCCCGCCAGCGATCTCGTCGCGGACGGCAGCAGCGGCCGGGCCCTCGCGGTAGGCAGCCTCGGCCGTGGCCGCCCACAGGCGGAGCCGCTCGATGGCCTCGTGCAGGGCAGCATCCGGTGGATCGACCGGTCCGTAGTGGGCGAGGTACACCCGCGACGGTTCCCGGTCGACGTACCGCTGGAGGGACGCGAGGGCCGCCTCGAGGTGGAAGTCCGCGGGTGGCGTCGCCGGCCGGATGTGGCTCATCCCGGGCAGCTTCACCCCGACCGAGTCGCCGGAGAAGATCGCGTCGGTGCCGCTGTCGTGGACCCCGACGTGGTGCTTGGCGTGCCCGGGCGTGTAGAGCAGCTCGAGCCCACGACCACCTCCGAGATCGAGACGATCGCCGTCGGCGACCGCCATCAGCCGGACGGCGTCGATCGGGGTGCAGGCGCCGTAGACGGTGTCGTACAGGTCCCCGTAGACCTGGTTCGCGGACGCGTTCAGCCGCGCCGGGTCGCGCATGTGTCGGGCACCGACCTCGCTGACCACGATCGTGGCCTGCGGGAAGGCGGCGGCGACGTCGCCCGCTCCGCCGGCGTGGTCGAGGTGGATGTGGGTCAGGACGAGGTAGGCGAGGTCGTCGGGGTCCATGCCGAGCGACCGCAGACCCGCGATGACGTTCTCGATGGAGAGGGCCGGCCCACACTCGATCAGCGTCGGGCGTGGCGCGTCGAGCAGGTAGCCCGCCGTGACCGACGTCATCCCGCCGGTGAGGGTGTCGATGGCGATCACGCCGTCGTCGTAGCGCTCGATGGGAGGGGCCGGGGTGGTGCCATGATCCTCCGCCCCGTCGTCCGCGGTCGTCCGCCCCGCTCCGTTCGCACCCACCACCGGCTCCTCGATCGTGACGGCTCGACCCTACGCGTCATGCGCCCCCGAGGCAGGTCTCGTCGGGGCGGCATCCACAGGCGGAGCGGTACCCATCTCCACGGTCCGTGCGGACGGTCGTAGCGTGCTGGAACGCGACGGACGAGGAGTTGACCGTGGACGACGAGGGACCCGTGACGAGCGATGATGTGAACCTGGTTCGGCTGCGAGGCCGCGTCTCGGGCGCACCCGAACGACGTGTCCTGCCCTCCGGGGACGAGGTCGTGGCCCTGCGGGTGGTGGTCCGACGACCCGACAGCGAGACCGTCGACGCGCTCGACGTGAGCGTCGGTCCAGCTCCCGGTCCAGGGGGCCGCCGCAGCGACGGGCAGGTGGGACGCCGGGTCCTGGCCACCGCGGAGCGGCTCAGCGTCGACGATCGGGTCGAGGTTGCGGGCGAACTGCGGCGACGGTGGTGGGACGCCGGCGGAGCACGCCGGTCACGTCTCGAGGTCCGGGCGACGACGGTGCGCGCCTCCCCGGTGGATGAACCAGCGGACGAGATCGCCGCCACGTCGGTGTGAGTCGCCCGACCCGACGTCCGATGCCGATACCCGCGTGACCGGTGTCAGAACGAAGACGTCCCACGACCGAGCGGGCTCTCGTCGTCCCCCTCGTCATCGAGATCCTCCTCGTCGCTCGGATCGTCCTCGGACGGCACCCGATCGCCGGGGAGGGCGAGGTGGATGATCGCTTGCCCCGGCTGGACGAGCGGCAGGGTCGTCGATCCGATGACGTAGCCCTCGGCTTCGGCTTCGTGGATCGCCCGCTCCTCGCCGAGCGGGCTGACGGTCTCCCAGAGGGGCTGGCCGACCTCGACGTGCTCGCCGGGGTGGACGCGGAGACCGAGGATCCCGCCACGGTCGGCGCGCAACCAGCGCGACTCGTGCAGCACCATGGGGTTCGGGTGGGCCGGGTCGGGCGCGCCTCCCACCATGCCGAGCCGGTGCAGGACCCGCAGCACCCCCCGCTCCGCCACATCGACCGCCGCTTCGTCGAAGCGGGACGGGCCACCACCTTCGTAGGTGAGCACGGGGACGCCCCGGTCAGCCGCGGTCGCACGCAGCGATCCCGGCCGTTGCTTGGCGTCGAGCACGAACGGCGCCCCGAACGCGATCGCCGCGTCGAGCGCGACCGCGTCGGAGGTGTCGAGCCGGACCTGGGGGTGGTTCGTGCGGTGGCTGGCGGCCGTGTGCAGATCGATGCCGAGGTCGCTGCCGTTGAGCACCTCGTCGGTCACCAGCTTCGCGATCCGCGCCGCCATCGACCCGGCGTGCGAGCCGGGGAAGCTGCGGTTGAGGTCACGGCGGTCGGGCAGGTAGCGCGAGTTGAGCTGCGCCCCGAGCACGTTGACGATGGGCACCACCACCACGAGCCCGGACAGCGCGCCGGGATCGAGGTGGTCGAGCAGGCGCCGGCAGGTCGCGATGCCGTTGAGCTCGTCGCCGTGGACGGCTGCGGTGACGAAGACGCGAGGACCGTCGCTGACCCCGTTGAGCACCGCCATCGGCAGGGTCGTCCGGTCACCGGTGTACGACTCGGACGCGGGGGGAGCGAGGTCGCGACGGGAACCCGGATCGACGGTCACCCCCGCGACGGTGACCGGACCGCCTCCGCCGTTCACTCCCGGTCCTCGAGCCCGGGTCGCTGCGGGGGCCGCGGCGGGTCGGACACCCGGAAGCCCCGGGAGGGGTCCACGAGCACGGCGCCGTCCAGCGCGAGCCGTCCGAGCAGGAACCGGAAGTTCATCCCGGTCCGATCGGTGAGGCTGATCTCGATGTCGCGCTCGAGCGGGCCGCACACGACCCGCGTCCGCACGATCGGTCGGCGTTCGGGCCGGGCACGGGTGTCACGGATCACGGTGTGACCGACGACGGGCCAGGTGACCTCGACCCGTTTCGGGTCCGCACGAGGGCCGGTCAGGACGTGGAAGCGGACCAGCTCCTGCGGTTCACCGTCCTGGCCCTCGGCCGGTCCGAGCTCCTCGAAGTCCTCGACGTGCAGCGCCGAGGTGCGAGCGCCGGTGTCGAGCTTGGCGCGCAGCCGCGCGATGCCCCACTCGGGCAGCGCGACGTGCTCACGCCACCCGAACACGGGCAGCTCCGGGTGTGCCGTGCCGACCAGGACGTCCTCCTCGGGTGCCGCCGAGGCTAGCGACGGCGCGGAGGGTGGAACGGCACCTGGCCGTGCGCGGCACGCCGGCGGTCGAGCAGGAGCAGCAGCACGATGCCCGCGAGGAACCCGGCGACGTGGGCCTCGTAGGCGACGCCACCGGCCAGCATCGTCCGCGCAGCGGTGGCCTGCAGGACGAACCAGCCGCCGAGCACCAGCCAGGCCGGCAGGGTCACGATGGCGAAGATCAGGAACCACGCCCGGATGCGCGCACCGGGGACGACGAACGCCAGCAGGTAGAGCGGGAACGGGACGTAGGTCAGTACCTTCGCCCGCGGGTGCAGCAACAGGTAGGCGCCGAGGATCGCCGCGATCGCTCCGGAGGCGCCGACGAGGGGGGTGGTGCCACCCGGGTTGAGGGCGACGAACGCGAGCGTCGCGACCGCCCCACCCACGAGGTAGAAGACCAGGTACCGGATCCGCCCGAGGCGGTCCTCGACGTTGTTGCCGAACACCCACAGGAAGAGCATGTTGCCGAGCAGGTGGGTGAGGTTGCCGTGCAGGAACGTCGCGGTCACCAGCGAGACCAGGACCGACTTGCCCGACACCGTCGCGGCGCACGAACCGAGCAGCGCCTCGAGCTCGCCCGGGGGGAGCGGTTCGAGCGTCAGGACCTCCCGGGGGATGGCGCTGAACCGGTAGAGGAACCCCGCCGCGGCGCAGCCCTCGCTGGGGGCCTGGAAGCCGAGGTAGACGGCCACGTTCGTGGCCAACAGCACGAACGTGACGACCGCACGTCGCGAGGTCGGGTTGAGGTCACCGACGGGCAGGACCACGCGTGCTCCCTCCTCCGGAGGTGACCTCCCGCAGCGATCTCAGACTCAGAGGACCGCGCGCAACCGCAACAGGTCGGTCATCGACGCGTCGAGGCGCACGCGGTTGGCGGCGTACGCGCGGGAGAAGGTCGTCTCGCCGCGGTGGAGCGCGAGCAGGTCGTCGGAGGCGATCGAGATCCGGATGTCCGACCGACGGGAGGGGGGCTGGTCGAGCATCTCCAGCTGCCCGTCGCGCCACCTGGCGTGGCGCACGAGGTCGAGGTCCGGGCAGCGGGCCTCGATGGTGCGGTTCGTGGGCATCAGGGACCGCGTCCCCGGGTCCAGTTCGCCGAGACGCGCGAGCAGGTCACCGAGGATCTGGTCGACCTCCTCGATCGTGGCCACTCGTACCTCGCCCAGGTCGCGCCGTCCCGGACGGGCGGCGACCTGCGACGCTAGCAGCGCCACCAGGGGGGCCGAGGTGGCACCCTCCCCGCCGACCCGCGTCGCCTGACAGGAGCACCGATGCAGCGGCTCGTGCCGTCCGTCGCGTCCGAGGATGTCGCGGACGCCTACGCCGGGTTGGTGCTCGATCGGCCTGCGGCCGGTGATCGTCGGGCACGGGTCGCACTCGGGATGGTGGCATCCGTCGATGGCACCGTGACGATCGACGGGACCTCCGGGCAGCTCGGGGGTGCGGCCGATCGCGTGGCCTTCCGCCGGCTCCGCGGCGCCTGCGACGCGATCCTCGTCGGCGCCGGCACGGCTCGGGCCGAGGACTACGGTCCGCCGCGGGTGCCAGCGGATCGGGTGGCGGCCAGGATCTCCGCGGGGCTCGCCCCGGCCCCACAGCTGCTCGTGGTCACGGCCAGCGGCGACCTCGACCCGGATGCACGCCTGTTCACGGCCACACGGGATGAGAGCGTCCCCCCGCCGATCGTGGTCACCTGCGGTGCCGTCCCCGCCGACCGGCTCGAGGCGCTGCGGGCCGTCGCCGAGGTCGTGACCTTCGGGGACGAGGAGGTCGATCTGGTCGCCATGCTGCGGTGGTGCCGCGATCGCGAGCTCGGTCGGGTCCTGTGCGAGGGCGGCCCAGCGCTGAACGGGGCGCTGCTCGCCGCCGACCTCGTCGACGAGGTGTTCCTGACCGTGGCGCCGGTGCTGGTCGCCGGGGCGGGCGGTCGGATCGTCGACGGACCGGCGTTGACGGCTCCGGTCGACCTCGAGCTGGTGGAACTGCGCGAGCACGGGGGCGAGCTGCTGTTGCGCTACCGGACCGTCCCCTCACGGTCGACCGGTCGGGAGTGAGCGGACCGCACGTTGCTAGCCTCCGGCCACGAGCGGCGACGAGGAGCTTCCCGGTGAACAACGCCCTGCAGCGCTACCTGGACGCAGCGTCCGGGATCACGAACCTGACCACGAACAAGGCCGAGCAGGTGGTCAAGGGGCTGGTCCGCTCCGGCGAGACCGCGAGCGACCAGGCCGAGACGATGGTGCGTGACCTCCTCGAACGCCAGCAGCGCAACCGCGACGCGGTCGTCGCGCTCGTCAAGTCCGAGACCACCCGCGCCGTCCGCGCGATGGGCCTGGCCACCGGCACCGAGGTGGAGCGCCTGCAGAAGCAGGTCGCCGATCTCAAGCGCGAGCTGACGCGCGTCGAGCGCGAAGCTGCCGCCGCGGAACGGACCGCACGGACGGCCACGAAGCAGGCGGCATCGTCGACGGTCTCGGCGGACACCGCGGCTGCTGCGGCGGCCAGGGCGCAGGACGCCGCGGAAGCTGCGACCGCTCCGGCTGCCGCGAAGAAGGCGACCGCGAAGAAGGCGACCGCGAAGAAGGCGACCGCGAAGAAGGCGACCGCGAAGAAGGCGACCAAGAAGGCCACCGCCAAGGTGACGGCTGACGACACCTCGTCGTGACCGACGAGCCCACCGCCGCGCCAGACGCGCCGGTCGATCCGCTCGACCCGCTCCGCACCGAGCTGGAGGGGCCCGTCGACCGGTTGCCCGTCGTCGAGCGGTTGGCGCGGTTCGAGCACGCCAACGAGGTGCTCGCGCGCGAGCTCGCCGTTCTCGACGAGGTCTGAGCTGGCACCGCCACGGAGACGTCTCGACGCCGAGCTCGTTCGGCGCGGTCTGGCCGCGTCGCGGACCGAGGCGCAGGAGGCCATCCGCGCCGGGCTCGTCACCGTCGACGGGGCACCGGTCGGGAAGGCGGCGAGCCAGGTCCACGCTGGCCAGGCCGTGGTCGTCAGTGCCCCGCCCCGTGCGTACGTCTCCCGGGGAGGCCTCAAGCTCGCGCACGGTCTCGATCGGTTCCGGATCGATCCGACGGGCCGTCGGGCGTTGGATGCCGGCGTGTCCACCGGGGGGTTCACCGACTGTCTGCGCCAGCGCGGTGCAGGCTCGGTCATCGCCTACGACGTCGGGTACGGGCAGGTTCACGACAAGATCCGCCGTGACCCTGCTGTCGAGGTCCACGAACGGACCAACGTCCGCGACCTGACCCCCGAGGACGTGCCGGGCCCGGCACCGGATCTGTTGGTCGCGGACCTGTCGTTCATCGCGTTGCGGACGGTGCTGCCGACCCTTCGACCGCTCCTCGCGCCGTCAGCGGAGGCGGTCGTCCTCGTCAAGCCGCAGTTCGAGGCCGTCAAGGGCGAGGTCGGCAAGGGCGGGGTGGTGCGTGACCCGGACGTGTGGGCACGGGTGTTGACCGAGGTCGCTGCGGCCGCCGCTCGGATCGGGTGGGTAGGGTTCGATGCGACCGCTTCGCCGCTCCTCGGGCCCGCCGGCAACGTGGAGTTCCTCGCACACCTGACCGTCGCGCCTGCCACGCCGACGTCGGAGGTCGACCAGCGGGTCCAGCGGGCGGTCGACGAGGGCCGGCACCATCGAGCGACGGGACGGGAGGCGGACACGTGACCCGTCACCTGGCGCGGAGGGAGCGCACGTGAAGGTCGGACTGGTGGCGCACGCCGGTCGCGAGGCCTCCCTCCAGGCGGCGGGCGACGCGGCCCGCACCCTGGCCGACCTCGACGTCGAGGTCGTCGCGACCGCCGGCGACGCCGACGATGATCCTCGGATCGAGGGGGTCACGAGCGTCCCGGCCGACAGCTTCGCGGACGGGCTCGACATCGCGATCTGCTTCGGTGGTGACGGGACCTTCCTGCGGGCCGCCCACCTGTGTCGTGACCCGCAGGTCCCCGTGCTCGGGGTCAACCTCGGTCGTCTGGGCTTCCTCGCCGAGGTCGAGCTCGACGATGTCGGGCCTGCGCTGCGCGCGGTCGCCGAGGGTCGGTGGAAGCTCGAGCCCCGCGCGACCATCGAGGTCGAGGTGACGGGGCCCGACGGTCAGCAGCTTGGATCCGGCTGGGCCCTCAACGAGGTCGCGGTCGAGAAGACCGAGCGGCAGCGCCTGCTGCTGATGGATGTCCACATCGATGGCACGCTGTTCGCCAAGGTCCCGGCGGACGCGCTGATCGTCGCCACCGCCACCGGCTCGACCGCCTACGCCCTGTCCGCGGGCGGTCCCATCGTGTCGCCCCACCTGTCTGCGGTGCTCGTCGTCCCCGTCGCGCCGCACTCGCTGTTCGACCGGACCTTCGTCGCCGCGCCCCACGAGACCGTCCGTGTCGATCTGCTCCCCGACCAGGCGGTCGCGCTCGTCTCCTGCGACGGGCGGGAACCCGTCGCGGCAGGTCCCGGCTCGTACGTGACGGCGCGTGGCGATGGTCGTCCGGTCCAGCTCGCTCGCGTCGGGGTCACCGACTTCCCGACCCTGGTCCGCCGCAAGTTCGGGTTGCGCTGATGCTCGAGGAGCTGGCCATCTCGAACCTCGGGGTCATCGAACAGGCGACCCTCGAGCTGTCACCGGGACTGACCGTCGTGACGGGGGAGACGGGGGCCGGCAAGACCATGGTCGTCACCGCCCTCGAGCTGCTCCTCGGTGCCCGCGCCGACACCTCGCTGGTCCGTGCGGGCGCCGCCAGCGCGGTGGCCAGCGCCATCGTGCGGCCCGTCCCGGAGGGTGCGGCTGCATGGGTGGACGAGGACGCCGACGAGCTGGTGGTCTCGCGCGAGCTGCGCGCCGAGGGCCGTAGCCGCGCGCGTGTCGGGGGCAGCCTGGCACCGGTCTCGGCGCTCGCCGAGGTCCTCGGCCGGCACGTCGAGGTCCACGCCCAACACGAGCACGTCCGGCTGGCCCGACCCGACGTCCAGCGAGCGCTGCTGGACCGGTCGGCGGGCGACCCACACGCCCGCA
This sequence comes from Nitriliruptor sp., assembly GCF_040882075.1. NCBI lineage: Bacteria > Bacillati > Actinomycetota > Nitriliruptoria > Nitriliruptorales > Nitriliruptoraceae > Nitriliruptor > Nitriliruptor sp. The sequence continues at coordinate 11,741 of NZ_JBBEBZ010000115.1, read as the reverse complement.
CGCTCGACCGCTACCGCAGCACCCACCGGGCTTGGCGGGACCTCGTCGGCCGACGCGAGGAGGTGGCGAGCGGCGCGCGGGAGCGTGCTCGGGAGCTCGATCGCCTCCGGAGCGAGGTCGACGAGATCGCCGCAGCTGGCCTCGACGCGGACCGGGACGCGACGCTGGACCGCGACCTCGACGTCCTGGCCAACGCCGAGGAGCTGCAGCTCGCCGCAGCGGAAGCCGCTACCGCGCTCGGAGCGGACGGCGCAGGAGAACCCCTCGGTGTCGCGGTCGCCGCGCTCCGGCGGATCTCGGTCGACGACCCGACGTTGGCCGAGCTGACCGCCAGGGCGAGCGCCCTGGCTGCCGAGGTCACCGAGCTCGCCGTCGATGTGCGCACCTACGGCGAGGACGTCGATGCGGACCCGGGTCGGCTGGCGTCGCTGTCGGAACGCAAGGCCGTCATCCAGGCCCTGACGCGCAAGTACGGAGCGGACGTGTCCGCCGTCCTGGCCTACGAGGTGGACGCGCGCCAGCGGCTGGCCGAGCTCGAGGCGGTGGAGTCGGACGCGGGCGACCTCGACGACCGGTGCGCCGCGGCGCGGAGCGAGCTGGTCCAGATCGCTGCCGACGTGACCCGGGGACGGGCCCACGCGGCTGAAGCGCTCGCACGGACGGTCGATGGCCACCTCGTCGACCTCGGGATGCCGCACGCCAGCTTCTCGGTCGCCGTCGAGCCGGTCGACGGGGAGCTGACCGCGGATGGCGGTGACCGGGTGACCTTCCTGTTGGCCGCCAACCCAGGGGAGCCGGCGCGTCCGCTCGGGACGGCCGCGTCCGGGGGTGAACGGTCACGCGTGTCGTTGGCGGTGGAGGTCGCGCTCGCGGACGTCGACGAGGTGGAGGTCCTGGTCTTCGACGAGGTCGACGCCGGGATCGGGGGGGCCACGGCGATGGCGGTCGGGGAGAAGCTGGCGCGGCTCGCGACCGGTGCTGAGGGACGTCCCCGTCAGGTCCTGTGCGTGACCCACCTCGCTCAGCTCGCGGCCTTCGCGGACGTGCACCACGTGGTCGAGAAGGGGTTGCGTGACGGGCGGACGGTGACCACGACCCGCCGCGTGGCCGACGACCAGCGGGTCGAGGAGCTGTCGCGCATGCTCGGCGGCGACGCCACCGCGGAGGCCGGGCTCGAGCACGCCCGGGCCCTGCTCGACCGGGCTCGGCAACGTCGTGCGGGCTGACCGCCGAGGCCACGGCGGCCCACACGGCCGCGGGACCTCGTCGCTGACGTTCGTCGGGCGCCGTCGTTCACGCTGGCGGCTGCTGGTCGTCCTGGTCGCCCTCGCGGCGGTCCCGCTGGCCGCCACCGCGCTCTCCGGAGGCGGGACGCCGCGTGCCGTGGCGGACGCACCCGACGGTGCGCCGACGGCACCGGACGTGACGGCCGCCTCGGAGGCGCCGCAGGCTGATGCCGAGGACGGGGTCGTCCCCGATGCCGCAGAGGTGGCCGGGACCTCACCGATGGCCCGCGTCGGTGCCCTCGAGCTGTCCCTGCCCGCCCCTGCGCCCCTCGTGGTCGGCTACCACGAGGCCGCGCACGTCTCGGCGACCGGGATGGTGCCCGTCGGGACCCTCCAGGACGACCGCAACACCACCCGCACCAGCCTCCCGCCCGATGATCCGGCCGGCGTGGCCTACCTGGTGCTCACCTCGCGCGGGCGGGCGGCGGGCCCGACGTCAGCCGTCGACGTCGTCCTGCCCGAGGGTCAGCTTCTCGTGTCGCCGGTCACCGGCACCGTCGTCGACGTCCGTGACTACCAACTGTACGGCACGCACGCCGATCTGCGGATCGAGATCGTCCCGGATCTCCGGCCCGACCTGCGGCTGGTCCTGATCCACATCGACGGGTCCCGCGTGTCCGTCGGCGACCGGGTCGTCGGCGGCGTGACGCCGATCGCCGCGACGGCGCGGACGCTCCCGTTCTCGAGCCACATCGACCGCGAGACCGAGCCCGAGCGCTTCCCCCACGTCCACATCGAACTGCAGCCGATCGATCGTCCCCGCCCCGGGGATGACGAACGGCCCGATGGCACCGAGGAGGACGATGTGGTCGACGAGGCCGGCGACGAGTGAGGCGCGTGCTCGGGGCGGGCGTGCTTGGCCGGCCGTGACCGTGGCCGCTACCGTCGCACGGGCCGACCGACCGCCCCCGCGCCTGGGGCGTCCCACCTCGGACGGTCCGGAGCTCCCCGCCTCGCGAGGGGTAGGGGTTCACCGCGCCGAGCCGGAGGTCGCCGTGCCACCGCAGTTCATCTTCGTCACCGGTGGGGTCGCCTCGGCTCTCGGCAAGGGCATCACGGCCGCATCGCTCGGCCGGCTCCTGACCGCGCGGGGCCTGCGGGTCACCATGCAGAAGCTCGACCCCTACCTGAACGTCGACCCGGGCACGATGAACCCGTTCGAGCACGGCGAGGTGTTCGTCACCGACGACGGGGGCGAGACCGATCTCGACCTCGGTCACTACGAACGGTTCGTGGACCGCAGCCTGCACCGCGGCTCGTCGGTGTCGTCCGGCCAGATCTGGTTGTCGGTCATCACCAAGGAACGTCGCGGGGACTACCTCGGCAAGACCGTGCAGGTCATCCCGCACATCACCGACGAGATCAAGAGCCGGATCCACGCGGTCAGCGAGGACACCGACGTCGTCATCGTCGAGGTCGGCGGGACCGTCGGTGACATCGAGGGACTGCCGTTCCTCGAGGCGATCCGCCAGTTCCGCTACGACGTCGGACGCGAGAACATCTGTTACCTCCACTGCGCGCTGGTGCCGTACATCGCCGTGTCCGGTGAACTCAAGACCAAACCCGCGCAGCACTCGGTCCGCGAGCTGCGGTCGGTCGGCCTGCAGCCTGACGTCCTGGTGCTGCGCAGCGATCGCGAGCTCGACGACGGGCTCAAACGCAAGGTCTCGCTGCAGTGCGACGTCGAGCTCGACGCGGTCATCGCGGCGGTCGACAGCAGCTCGCTGTACGAGGTGCCGCTCGCGCTGCGCGCCGAGGGCCTCGACCGGGTCGTGGTCAAGCACCTGGGCCTGCCCGACGTCGAACCCGACCTCGCCGCCTGGGAGGCCATGGTCGCCCGGGTCCACGCCGCCCGGGACACCGCGACCGTGGCCATCGTCGGCAAGTACGTCGAGCTACCCGATGCCTACCTGTCGGTGGTCGAAGCGCTCCGGCACGGGGGCATCGCCAACGGCGTCGACGTCAAGCTGCGGTGGATCGCCTCCGACGACCTGACGCCGACCGACGACATCGGTGAGGGCGCCGACCTGTCCCGCGCCGAACGACAGCTCGCCGGGGTCGACGGGGTGCTCGTGCCCGGCGGCTTCGGGATCCGCGGGGTCGAGGGCAAGATCGCCGCGATCCGGTGGGCGCGGGAGCACCAGGTGCCGTTCCTCGGGCTCTGCCTCGGCCTGCAGTCCGCCGTCATCGAGTTCGCCCGACACGTCGCCGGGCTCCCGGACGCCCACTCGGCCGAGTTCGCACCCGCCACCCCGCACCCGGTCATCGACCTGATGGCCGACCAGCGTGACGTGTCGGACAAGGGCGGCACCATGCGGCTCGGGGTCTACCCCGCCAAACTCGGCGAGGGGACCCGGACCCGGGCGGCCTACGGCGACGAACCGGTCGTCTACGAGCGCCACCGGCACCGCTACGAGGTGAACAACCGGTACCGGGCGGAGCTCGAGGCAGCCGGGATGGTCTTCTCGGGCCTCTCGCCCGACGACCGGCTCGTCGAGTTCATCGAGCTCCCCGACCACCCCTGGTTCGTGGCCACCCAGGCGCACCCCGAGCTCAAGAGCCGGCCGACCCGCCCGCACCCCCTGTTCGACGGGTTCGTTCGTGCAGCCCGTCAGCACGGTCGTGAAGCGGAAGGTCGCCTGCCCGTCGATCTCGACGAGCCCACGGCGGGGGAGCTGGTCGACGCGCTGCGTGCCGAGCCGGACGCGGTCCCCTCGGAGCGCCAGTGAGCACGCCACCGGAGCCGGCTGGCGGCGCGACCTGGTTCGAGACGCTCGACGAGGACGTGGTCTACGACGGGTTCTCCACGGTCGTGCGCGAGACCGTGTCGCTCCCGGGCGGGGGCGAGATGCAGCGCGAGGTCGTGCGCCACGACGATGCCGTCGCCGTGGTGCCCGTCCTCGACGACGGTCGCATCGTCCTCCTACGCCAGTACCGACAGCCGCTTCGCCGGTACGTGCTCGAGATCCCGGCCGGCAAGATGGACGTCGGGGGCGAGACCCCCGAGGAGGTCGCGCACCGCGAGCTCGCCGAGGAGATCGGCCAGGATGCGCGTGAGCTGATCCACCTCGTCTCGTTCGCGAACTCGGCCGGCTGGACCACCGAGACCACCCACGTCTACCTCGGCCGCGGGGTCCACCCGGTGGCGCGGCCCGACGGGTTCGAGCCCGAGGCCGAGGAGGCGGACATGGAGGTCGTCACCCTCGACGCCGACGACGCCGTCGCGCTGGCCCACAGCGGGGACCTGATCGACGCCAAGACCCTGGTCGGCCTGCTCATGGCCGCCCCGCACCTGCGAGCGACGTGACCGTCCCGGTGGTGGACGCGCGTGAGGGGGCAGCAGGGGCCGCGAGAGCCGGTCTGCCGCTGCTCGGCCGCTACCTCGACCACCTACGCGCCGAGCGGGGTCTGGCGGCCAACACCGTCGAGGCCTACCAGCGGGATCTGCAGCGGTACGGGGACTACCTGGGCGAGATCGGCATCGACGACCCTCGGCGCGTGGCGACCGAGGATCTCGAAGCGTTCGTGGGGTGGCTGCGACGCCGCCGCACCCCGACGGGCAGGCCGTACGCCACCTCGTCGATCGCCCGCACCATCGTCGCCGTCCGAGGTTTCCACCGGTTCCTCGCGGAGGAGGGCCTGACGGACGTGGACGCCTCCGCGTCGGTCGCCACGCCGCGCTCACCACGATCGCTGCCCAAGGCGCTGTCGGTCGCCGACGTCGAGCGGCTGCTCGGGGCGCCCGTCGGAGACGATCCGCTCCCACGCCGTGACCGTGCCCTGCTCGAGGTCCTGTACGGGGCGGGCCTGCGCATCTCGGAGGCCACCGCGCTCGACCTCGACGACGTCGACCCGGTCGAACGGCTGCTGCTCCTGCACGGCAAGGGCGACAAGCAGCGCATCGTGCCCTACGGCGACCTGGCCGCCGAGGCGCTCGACGCGTGGCTGGTCCGCGGACGTCCGGCGCTGTCGCCGCGGGTCCCGGCGGTGTTCGTCAACGCACGCGGAGGCCGCCTCACCCGCCAGGGCGCCTGGAAGGTGATCGGTGGCCACGCCGACCGGGTGGGCCTCGCCGCCGAGGTCTCGCCACACACCCTGCGTCACTCGTTCGCCACCCACCTGCTCGATGGCGGTGCAGACGTGCGTGCGGTGCAGGAGCTGCTGGGTCACGCGAGCGTGACGACCACCCAGATCTACACCCTCGTCAGCCGTACGGCCCTCCGGGACGTCTACGAGCGTGCCCACCCCCGCGCGCAGCACCCTCGGTAGGCTCGGCTCCGGCCCGTGGCGCGACCGGATCGCTCTCCACTCCAAGCCGCCCCGAACCCTCGTCGACGTCAGGATCTCCCGTGGACAGCGCGACGCTCGACCGGCTCCGCGAGCAGCTCCAGGAGGACCGGACGGCGCACCTCGAGCAGCTCGAGGAGCACGGTGCGAGCCCCTACGACGACGCGGTCAAGGACACCGGGATCGAGGTGGAAGCTGGGGCGGACGCGGGCCAGGCGACCGAGGAACGCTCCGAACTGCTGGCGTCGCTCGAGCAGGCCCGGCAACGGGTCCGGGCGGTGGACGAGGCCCTCCACCGCATGGACGAAGGCACCTACGGCACGTGCGTCGACTGTGGCGATCGGATCCCCGCGGAGCGTCTCGAGATCCGACCGCTGTCGGTGCGGTGCGTCCGCTGTGCGGAGACCAGCTGAGTGGCGACCCTCGAGATCCCCGCCCTCATCGCCCGCAAGCGCGACGGGGGCGAGCTGACGCCCGACGAGCTCGCCGGTTTCCTCGGTGCCTACCTCGACGGCGAGGTCGAGGATGCGCAGGTCGCGGCGTTGCTGATGGCTGGGGTCATCCGCGGGTTCACCGAGGCTGAGGCCGTCGCCCTGACCGAGGTGCTGGTGCGATCCGGTGACACCGTCGACCTGTCGGCGCTCACCGGTCCGACGGTGGACAAGCACTCGACCGGCGGTGTCGGGGACACCACGACCCTGATCGTCGCCCCGCTGCTCGCTGCTGCCGGCGCGCAGCTCGCCAAGCTCTCCGGCCGTGGGCTCGGACACACCGGCGGCACCCTGGACAAGCTCGAAGCGATCCCGGGCTTCCGGGTCGATCTGTCCGCCGCCGAGGTCGCCACGCAGGTGCAGGAGATCGGCCTGGCCGTCGCCGCGGCGACCTCGGACCTGGTCCCGCTCGACAAGAAGCTCTACGCCCTGCGGGACGTGACGGCCACGGTCGCATCGAAGGCGCTGATCGCCTCGTCGGTCATGAGCAAGAAGCTCGCTGGCGGCGCCGACCACGTGCTGCTCGACGTGAAGGTCGGAGACGGGGCCTTCCTCGCCGAGCCGGCCGATGCCGCCGACCTCGCCGAGCTGTGCGTGCGTATCGGCGAGGCACACGGGCGCCGGACCGGGGCCCTCGTCACCGACATGTCCCAGCCGCTCGGTGCCGGGATCGGCAACGCCATCGAGATCGCGGTCGCCATCGAGGTGCTCCGCGGGGATCGGCCGGGGGACCGGCTCACCGACGCCTCGCTCGCGCTGGCGGCAGCGGCGCTCGAGCTCACGGGCGTCCCGTCGGACCAGGCGCGTGAACAGGTCGAGGCGCTGCTGGCCGACGGGTCCGCCCTCGAACGTTTCCGAGCGTTCGTGGCCGCCCAGGGTGGCGACTCCTCGGTGGTCGATGACCCGCGCGGGGTCCTGCCGGCCGCGCCCATCACGACCGGCTGGGTCCCACCTGCTGGATCGGTGCAGGGCTTCGGGTGTCGGCGGCTCGGCGAGCTCGCTGGTCGGCTCGGTGCGGGCCGGATGCGGCAGGGTGACACGCTCGATCTGGCCGTCGGCCTCGAGGTGCACATCAGCACCGGGGACCGCGTCGACGGCACGCACCCGGCGGTGACCGTGCACGCGCGGAGCGAGGAGGACGCGCAGGCGGTCCTCGCCGAGCTGCCCGACGTGGTGCGCATCGGGGACCAGGACGCGGCACCCGTCGAGCTGGTCCAGGCCCGCGTCGGGCTCGGGTGATCGGCGTCAGGTGCGCTTGACCAGGCCCTGGCGGTACGCCTCGGCGACCGCCTGCGCCCCCGTCTCGACGCCCAGCTTGCTGTAGATGCTGGTCAGGTGGTTCTTGACGGTCTTGACCGCGAGGAACAGCGCGGCGCCGATCTCGGTCGGGCGGTGGCCGTCGGTGAGGAGCGCGAGGATCTCACGTTCGCGGGGGGTGAGTCCGAGGCTGGTCGCCGACGTCCGACCAGCGGCGAGGTCCATGACCCGCGATGCGACGTTCGACGACAGGTACGAGCCACCGTCGCGGATGGCCCGGACCGCCTCGAGCAGCTCCTCGATGGAGGCCGACTTCGACACGAACCCGGCGGCACCGAGCGCGACCGCCCGTTGGAGCGAGCCATCGTCGTCGTGCATCGAGAGGAAGATGATGCGCAGATCCGGCTTGTCGCGCCGGAGGCGCTCGGCGACCGCGAGCCCGTCGAGGCCGGGCATGGCGATGTCGAGCACGAGCAGGTCCGGATCGTGCTCCTCGACGGCGACGAGCGTCCCCGGCCCGTCGCCGGCTTCACCGACGACCTCGATGCCGGGTTCGCTGCGGACGGCCTTGAGGACCGACTGGCGGACGAGGGTGTGATCGTCGGCGACGACGACGCGGAAGCTCACGTGGCACTCCGATGGGCACGGCGAGGGGGGATGGGGAGTTGCGTCGGCGTGGCCGGACCGGACCGTGTCGGGCGGGTGGGACACCGCAGCGCCACGACGGTTCCCCCGCCGAGGCGATCGCGGACGGTGAGCGAGCCCTCGAGGCGCTGCGCTCGTTCTCGCATCGAGGGTAGACCGACGCCACCCCCGGAGCGCTCGGAAGCCGCGGCGCGACCGACGCCGTCGTCCTCGACGACCAGTTCGACCAGCTGGTCGTCACGCTCGAGCGACACCGTCACCTCGGAAGCCTGGGCGTGACGGAGGACGTTCGAGAGCGCCTCCTGGGCGATGCGCAGGATGTCGTCGGTCCGGTCAGCGGTCAGATCCGCGTTCCCGACGACCTCGAGCTCGATGTCCGGACCGCCGAGCGAGGACACCTCGGCGATGTGCTGTTGCAGCAGGAGCACGATGTCCCCGACCGCGTCACGGCGCAACCCGGCGATCGTGGCCCGCAGATCGGTGAGGGCGGTGTCCGCGACGCGGGAGAGTCGGGCGAGCTCCGCATCAGCGTCGCGTCGTCCACCGGCCCACGTCTGCAGCTCGAGCTCCATCTTGAGGTGCGCGAGGGACTGGGCGACGCCGTCGTGCAGGTCGGCAGCGAGGCGGCGGCGGGCCGCATCCGCAGCGCGAGCGAGGGTCCCGTCGAACAGGCGGGCGTTCTGCAGCGCGATCGCGGCGTCGATGGCCAGCGTGTCCAGGGTCGGTCGCAACCGGACGCCGACCTCGGCGCTGTCGGTCGCAACGAGCAGGAGACCGAGCGGTTCCTGGGCCGTCCCGAGGCGGGCGCACATCCAGTACGGGTGGTCCTCGCAGGCGCGTTGGAGCTCGGCCGGGAGCTGGCGAGGCGTCCGGAGCTTCAGGTCCCCGAGCCGGCGGGCGACGTCGACACGCACCGTCGACAGCCGGCCGGGACGCAGCCCGTGCGAGGCCGCGAGGTGGAGCACGCCCCGTTCCTCGGCCAGGATCGCGACCGCCGGGACCCCCGGCGTCGATCGGACCTCGGCGACGACCGCAGCAGCGACGGTCGTCGCGTCGAGACCGCCCGGCAGGTCGTCGGCGAGGGCGAGCAGAGCCGACAGCAGGCGGTTGGCCTCCTGGAGTTTGAGCCGGCCTCCGACGGCGTGCTCGTCGAGCACCTGGGCCGCCGATGCCGTGGTGACACCCACGAGCGGCAGGAGGAGCGACACCGGCACGATGCCCTCGGCGCCGAGCTCGGCGAGTCGCCCGCTCAACCCGAGGACCGCGAGCAGGACCAGCGACAACGTGGCGCCCGCGCTGACCCCAGCCCGGACACCGCCGGCCGACGCGGGTCCGGCGACCACGACCATGAGGAACAGCAGGAAGGGCGCGACGTGGCCGTCGGTGGCGGCGATGACGGCGGCAGCGGCGAGCAGATCGCCGCCGCGGACGTACCGGTCGCGGCCGATGAGCGAGGTGGCCAGGACGTACGCGGTCAGGACGCTGTAGACCGGCATGATGGACGCGTCGGCGTCGCGGAGGAACAGCGGGATGACCGCCACCGAACCGAGCCGTGCCCAGCGCTCGAGACCGATGGACGAGGCGCCGTAGGCGACGCGGTCGACGATCCGGGTCCAGCGGGAGGCCGCAGCGGGAGGGGCCGTTCCCACGCCCGCGCCTCCCTGTCCAGCGCTTCCCGCCGCGACGGCGGTCCCGTCCCCGGTGTGACGACCACCCCCGAGGGTACTGCGCGAGCCGGCCAGAACCCGGTCTTCCCACCCGCCGGTGTACCCTCGTCCGCTCCGCCTGCGCCGCCCTCACGCGCGGTCCTGCACCCCGTCCGCGACCCCGAGACCTCACGCGATGAGCTACCAGGTCAGCCTCGAGGTCTTCGAGGGCCCGTTCGATCTGCTCCTGCAGCTGATCGCCCGGCGCAAGGTCGACGTCACCGAGGTGGATCTCGCCGAGATCACGGGGGACTTCCTCACCCACCTCGCGTCGCTCGACGACCTCGATCTCGAGACCGCGACGCGGTTCCTGGTCGTGGCGGCCACCCTGATCGAGCTCAAGGCGGCACGGCTCCTGCCGGCCGAGGAGCGCCACGAGCTCGAGGATCTGCTCGGCGAGGCCCGTGACCTGCTCTACGCCCGTCTGCTCGAGTACCGAGCGTTCCGTGACGTCGCGCGGATCGTCGCCCACCGCCTGAGCCAGCACGACGCGAACCTGGGTCGCGACGTCGCACCCGAGCCGTGGATCGCTCGGCTCGTGCCGGAGACGCCGCTGCCCATCGACGCCCGCGGGCTCGCCGCGCTGGCCGCTGCGGCGTTCGCACCCACACCCGAACGCACCGTCGACCTGTCCCACATCCGCCGCAGCTACGTGTCGGTCCGCGAGGCCGCGCTGACGTTGCTCACCTCGCTGCCCGACGAGGGGGTCGCGCGCGCCTTCCCGGAGCTGGTCGACGGCCGGACACGCGGCGACCGGGTCGTGTTCTTCCTCGCGCTGCTCGAGCTGTTCAAGCTCGGGCATGTGGACCTCGCCCAACCCGACCTGCGCAGCACCCTCCACGTCGCACGTACCGGCGGCGGGCGGGACCTCGAGTCGATGCTCGAGGAGCTGACCGACGACGACCCCGCCGAACCGCCGGCCGGGGACACCACCAGCGACGCGGCGACCGATCCGACGTTGCCCGTCGCGACCGGAGCACCTTCGTGACCGACCGATCCGACGACCACGGACCCTCCCTCGCTGCCGAGCCAGCGACGGGCGGCGCCATCGAGCTCCCGCTCGAGGAAGCGACACGGTTCACCCCGGAGGAGCTCGAGCCGGGCGCGGCCATCGCGGCGCTCGCGGCGCTCGACCCGGTCGCCGCCGCCGGGCTCGAAGCGCTGCTGTTCCTCGCCGAGGAACCGCTCGACGTGTTGACCCTGGCCGAGACGCTCGAGCTCGACCCCTCGGACGTCGACGCGGCGTGTCAGGGGCTCGCCCACCGCCACGTGACCGAGCGGCGCGGCACCGAGGTCCGCCGTGCGGCTGGTGGCTGGCGGATGTACTCGGCGGCCCTGGCTCGGCCGGTGCTCGAGCGGTGGGCGCTGTCGGGCCGTACCGGTCGACTGACCCAGGCGGCGCTCGAGACCCTGGCGGTGATCGCCTACAAGCAGCCGATCGGCCGCCAGGAGATCGGGGAGATCCGCGGGGTCAACGCGGACGGTGCCGTCCGGAGCCTGGTCGCTCGCGGTTTCGTGGCCGAGGTGGGCCGGTCCGAGTCCGTCGGACAGGCGGTGCTGTACGGCACGACGACGCTCCTGCTCGAACGGCTCGGGATCGACTCGCTCGACCAGCTCCCACCGTTGACGGATTTCCTGCCCGAGAGCAACGCGCCCGACGAGCCGGAGCTGGGCCGGCTCAAGGAGGTCCGCCAGCGGCTCGCCGCGGGTGGGGAGCTCCCGGGGCCGACCGACACCAGGGAGGCGGCGACCCGCCGGTTCGGCGACGTCCGTGCCCGGCTCGCGGTCGCCGGTGCCGAGGCCCCGCCGGCAGCCGAGGAGGACCCGGAGGACGACGTGTTGCCGCCCCCACGGGTGTCACGCGACGATCGCCGCGACGACGAGGCGGAGATGGACGTCCTCACCGATCGACTCGAGTCGGCGGCCCGGTCCGCGGTGGACCGGCTCCGGCAGGCGGTGTCGGCGACAGCCGAACGTGAGGCCGTCGAGGACGCACAGGACACGCCCACCCCGCAGGACGCACAGGACACGCCCACCCCGCAGGACGACCAGGGCACGACGACCTCGGA
>NZ_JBBEBZ010000114.1:19341-22130 GCF_040882075.1 Nitriliruptor sp. | reverse complement strand
CGCGACGACGGCCGGTACGACGAGATCTACGACGAGTACTTCGCCGCCGAGTGATCGACGGCGCGTGCACGGAGGCGGGGGACCACTACGGTCCCCCGCACCGCGTTCGGACGCGGGAGCGGGAGGGAGCCCGGTGAGCAAGCGCCGCCGCGCACAGCTGTTCCGCGTGCTGATGTACGTCGTCTTCGTCGTCGCGCTCGTCGGGGTCGTCACGGCGGCGGACTGGGAGCGCATCAGCTTCTACTTCCTCAACGCCGAGACGGCGCGGGCGATGTTCCCCGAGGTCGTCACGATCGCGATGCGCAACACCGTCATCTACACCCTGTCGGCGTTCGCCTTCGGGATGGCCGGGGGCCTGCTGCTGGCGCTCATGAAACTGTCGAGCATCGCGCCCTACCGCTGGGTCGCGTCGATCTACATCGAGATCTTCCGCGGGCTGCCGGCCCTGGTGACGATCTTCCTGGTCGCGTTCGCGATCCCGATCGCGTTCACCGTCCGCTGGAGCGACCTGCAGAAGATCACCGTCGGCCTCGGACTGGTCGCCGCTGCCTACCTCGCCGAGACGCTCCGAGCGGGCATCGAGGGCGTCCCGAAGGGGCAGATGGAGGCGGCGCGCTCGCTCGGGATGACCCACACGCGTGCGATGGCGTCGATCATCATCCCGCAGGGTTTCCGGCTCGTGATCCCACCCCTGACCAACGAGGTGGTCCTGCTCATCAAGGACACCTCGCTCGTGTTCATCATCGGTGTCACGCTCGCGAGCCGCGAGCTGACCAAGTTCGGGACCGACGTCGCGCGGACCAACGCGACCGGCCTGCTGGTCATCAGCGCGCTCTACCTCGCGTTGACCGTGCCGTTGACGCGCGTCGTGGCCGGCCTCGAGCGCCGCAACGCCCGCGCTCGCTGACCCGAAAGGACCGTTCCCCGTGACCTCCGGCGCCCCCACCGCGGCCCACGCCGTCGAACTACGCGCCCTCCACAAGTCCTTCGGGGACCTCGAGGTGCTGCGGGGCATCGACCTGTCGGTCGCACACGGCGAGGTGGTGTGCATCATCGGCCCGTCGGGTTCGGGCAAGTCGACCATGCTGCGGTGCGTCAACCGGCTCGAGGAACCGACCGCTGGTCAGGTGCTCGTCGAGGGCGAGGACATCACCGACCTCGACGCGGACGTCGACGCGATCCGATCGCGTGTCGGCATGGTGTTCCAGTCCTTCGAGCTGTTCCCGCACCTCACGGTGCTCCGCAACCTCACCATCGGCCAACGTCGGGTGCGCAAGCGCACCAAGGACGAAGCCATCGCCGTCGCGGAGCGCAACCTCGACAAGGTCGGTCTGGCCGAGAAGCGGGACGCCTACCCCGCCCACCTCTCGGGCGGCCAGAAGCAACGGGTGGCGATCGCGCGAGCGCTGTCCATGGACCCCGACCTGATGCTGTTCGACGAGCCGACGTCGGCGCTCGACCCCGAGCTCGTGGGGGAGGTCCTCGGCGTCATGCGACGGCTCGCCGACGAGGGCATGACGATGATGGTGGTGACCCACGAGATGCACTTCGCCCGTGAGGTCGCCGACCGGGTCGTGTTCATCGACGGGGGCGTCATCGTGGAGGAGGGGCCGCCCTCCCAGGTGCTCGACGACCCGCAGGAGGAGCGCACCCAGCAGTTCCTCAGCCTCGTGCGCTGACCTGCGTGCGCGAGGGGCCGTTCAGGACGCGTTCGGTTGCCAGGCACCGATCCGGCTCCGGCGTTCCTGCCGGATCTGGCGGCGGATCTCCGCCTGCGCCTCACGGCGTCGCTCATCCTCGGTCTCGGCCAGCAGCGGGGGGACCGGACGAGGGCGACCCTCGGCGTCGATGGCGACCATGACCAGGTAGGCGGAGGTGGTGTGCCGGCGGGCGCCGTCGAGGACGGACTCGGCCTCGACCTTCACGCCGATCTCCATCGACCGGCTGCCGACGGCGTTGACGGACGCGGTCACCACGAGCAGGTCGCCCACGTGGACGGGAGCGCTGAAGGACAGCTCGTCGATGGCGGCGGTGACGCAGGGGCCGCCGGCGTGGCGAGCTCCCGCCGTCCCGGCCGCGGTGTCGACCTCGTGCATGATCACCCCGCCGTGGACGTTGCCGAGCCCGTTGGCGTCGAGGAAGGTCATCGGGCGCGTGAAGATCACCCGGCTGGCCGACGCGGTGCGTGGTTCGAGTTCGTTCATGTCGACCAGTCAAGCGCACGAGGCCGACCTCGCGGGCAGGTGACCGGCGGGCTCGCGGCGAAGTGTCCGGTGACCGGGTGCGCCGCCCGGCATTCGATCGTGGACGGAGCTCGCCGTGCAGGTCCTCGCAGGTCATCGCATCCGAGCTGGTCTGATCGCCGGGGTCCTGGCATCGCTGCTGCTCGCCCTCCCCGGCGCTGGCGCTGAGGCCCAGGACCGCGACGAGCTGCGGCCCGACCGCGGCCGAGCGGACGGGGACGCGATGCAACCTCCGGCGGACCCGGGGACCAGCGCCGCGGCCGTCCCGTTCGCGGTCGTCACCGATCGCGACGTCGACGACCGGCTCCCGCAGCCGGAGGACCGGTACGCCCTCGCTGGCGGGTGCTACGCGATCGAGGTCCCCGAGGAGGGGTTCGTCACCCGCGACGGTGCCGGGCTCACCGTCGGGATCGAGACGTCAGCGGTGCCGTTCCACCTCCAGGCGACGCGCCTCGGCAGCTACCTGCTCGCGACCGACGAGGGGCCGGACACCAGCCACCCGGACGCGTGGTGGGACGTCCGGGGCTACGTCTCCGCCGTCTCGGC
>NZ_JBBEBZ010000114.1:9182-19241 GCF_040882075.1 Nitriliruptor sp. | reverse complement strand
CCAGCCACCCGGACGCGTGGTGGGACGTCCGGGGCTACGTCTCCGCCGTCTCGGCTGCTGCCGACCTGCCGCTGATCGGGACGCTCCCAGCGCCGCCCGCCGCGCTCGCGGCGCTGCCGGCCGACGCGTTGACGCGGGTCGCGGTCGCCGCGGAGCCGAGCGAGGACGCCGACTGGGAGCTCACCCCCGTCGGCGGCGACCCGGAGCGTCGCGCTGACGTCGCGGGTGGCGACACGGCGGAGTACGTGCTCACCCTGCCGGAGCGTGACCGGTCGCTCGGGATCGTCGATGGATCGCTCGCGCTGGTCCCCAGCGGCGACGCGGCGCCGCTCAGCTTCCACCACCTCCCCGACGGTCCGGACGGTCGACCCTGCGCCACCTGGCCCGAGATCGACACCGGCGCCGACGGCCGGCCGGAGCCGACCGGTGCCGCTCCGGGCAGCCGCGTCGAGGGCTTCTTCGAGGCCCACGTGCACGGGATGGCCTACGAGTTCCTCGGCGGCGAGCTGCGGTGCGGCCAGCCCTGGCACCCGTACGGGGTCGAGCACGCGCTCCCCGACTGCCAGCAGGACGGCAACCTGTTCAACAGCGTGCTCGAGGTCGGCCTGGCGGGGCAAGCCCCGACCGACCCGATCGACAGCTACGACCCGGTGGGGTGGCCGACCTTCGGGTACTGGCCGAAGCACGACACCTTGACCCACGAGCAGTTCTACTACCGGTGGCTGGAGCGCGCCTACCTCGGTGGTCTGCGGCTCACGACCAACCTCCTGGTGGACAACACCGCCCTCTGCCAGCTCTACCCGCTGAAGCGCAACTCCTGCAACGAGATGGACGGGGTCAGGCTCCAGGCGCAGCGCCTCTACGAGCTGCAGGACTACATCGACGCGCAGTCCGGCGGCCCGGGTGAGGGGTGGCTGCGGGTCGTCACCTCGCCCGCCCAGGCCCGCGAGGCCATCCACGCCGGCCGGCTCGCGGTCGTGATGGGGGTCGAGGTGTCGGTGCTGTTCGACTGCGGCGAGGTGCTCGACCAGCCGCAGTGCACCGAGGCGGGCATCGACGAGCGCCTCCAGGAGGTCATCGACCTCGGCGTCCGGCAGATGGAGATCGTCAACAAGTTCGACAACGCGCTCACCGGCGTCACCGGTGACGGCGGGACGACCGGTCTCGTGGTCAACACGGGGAACCGGTACGTGACCGGCCACTTCTGGGACATGCGGACCTGCCCGGAGGACCACTCGCACGACCACGGCAACGAGCACGACAAGACCCAGATGAACGTCGTGGACGAGACGCCCGACGAGTTCCCCGAGGAGATCGACCAGCTCGCCGCCCGCGTGCTCGAGTTCAGCGGCGCGACGCGCGGGTTCGCGCTACCCCTGTACGGCCCGGGACCGCACTGCAACTCGCGGGGGCTGACAGACCTCGGCGCCCACCTGATCCGCCAGCTGGTGGCCAACGGCGTCATCTTCGACCCCGACCACATGAGCGCCCTGGCACAGCGCCAGGCGCTCGACCTGATCGAGGCCGAGCTCATCACCGACGCACCCGTCCCCCCTGCCGAGGATCGCCCCGGCAAGGGCAAGGGACGTGACAACGGCAAGGGCAAGGGCAACGGGGGCTCGGGTGATGCCGAGCCGGGCGGTCGCATCCACCCGGGGCTGATGTCGAGCCACAGCTGGGCGAACGAGGTCATCTACCAGCGGATCTACGAACTCGACGGCGTGGTCGCCCCGCGCACCGACCACGCGACCGGGTTCAGTGACCGCTGGGCGACGCTGCGGGACTACGCGGCCCGATGGGCACCGGAGGGCTACGACTTCGGGCTCGGGTACGGCGCCGACACCAACGGTCTCGGTGGTCAGCCTCGCCCGCGCAGCGGCGAGGTCGCGGAACGCGTCGACTACGCGGAGGGGTGGGAGGCGCCCATCGGCGGCGTTCACCTCAGCCAGCAGGTCAGCGGCGTTCGGACGTACGACATCAACACCGACGGGGTGGCGCACTACGGGCTGTTCGCGGACTGGTTCCACGAGGTACAGCTCGCCGCCGAGGAACGCCACCCGGACCGGGGTGGTGGTGACGCGATCGTCCGCGACATGCTGAACGCGTCCGAGCAGTACCTCGCGATGTGGGAGCGAGCGGCCTACGGCGGCAACGACTGCGTGGTCGACGGCTCCGTGCCACAGCAGGAGGACCTCCACGCCGCGCTCGGACTGAACGTGGAGGGCTTCCTCCGCGCCATCGGGCAGCCGGTCGACCGGGACGGGGACGCCTTCGTCTACTGCGCCGAGGACGCTGCGGGAGACCTGCGTCTGGTCGAGGTGACCTTCGACGGTCGCGGCCTCGCCGTGCAGGTCGACGTCGGCCCGGTGCTCGACGCGCTCGCCGACGGTGGCGACGCCATCGGTGCGCCGGACCCGGCTGGGGGATCACCTGATCCCGACCAGGACGCAGCTGGCGACGGCCACGCTCACGTGCACTCGCTGCGGACGGTGGCGGCTGGTGCGGAGTCCAGCTCGGCCCCGGGGGGTGCCGGCGTCGCATCCCTGGTGCTGTTGCTCGCCGGGCTCGTGGCGCTGTCCGCCCGACGGCTCACCGGCGCCGGTCGGTGACGGCGGTCGTGCTGGTCAGCGCAGGCTCGGGAGGGCGACAGACGGGTCGTCACTAGGCTCGCGGGTCAACGCCACCGACGTCGAGGTGCTTCCCGTGCCCGAGCAGATCGCGCCTCGAGACCGAGGCGACGCCACGTCCGCTCGTCCGACCATCCTGCTGCTCGACGGGCACTCGCTGGCCTACCGCGCCTTCTACGCGCTGCCGGACACGCTGCGGACGCGCACGGGGCAGCTCACCAACGCCGTCTACGGCTTCACCTCGATGCTGATCAAGCTGCTCGGAGACCGCCGTCCGGACGCCATCGTCGTCGCGTTCGACAAGGGACGCGACATCGCCCGGACCGCAGCGTTCCCGGCGTACAAGGCCAACCGGTCCTCGCCACCCGACGAGTTCCGGCCCCAGGTCGATCTCATCAAGCAGGTGCTCGAAGCGCTCCGCATCCCGATCGTCGAGGTCGCGGGGGTCGAGGCCGACGACGTGCTGGCCACCATCGCCGAGCGTGCGGTCGATGCGGGCTTCCACGCATTCATCGTGACCGGGGACCGGGACGCGATGCAGCTGGTGGACGAGCATCTGACCGTGCTCTACACGCTGCGAGGGATCTCGGAGGTCGCCGAGATGGACCCCGACGCGGTCGAGCAGCGCTACGGGGTCGGGCCGGGGTCCTACGTCGACCTGGCCGCCCTCCGCGGCGACAACTCCGACAACCTGCCGGGCGTGCCTGGGGTCGGGGACAAGACCGCCGCGAAGCTGGTGGTCCAGTTCGGCGACATCGACGGGATCTACCGCCACATCGACGAGGTGTCGGGCAAGAAGGTGCCGGCCATGCTCGCCGAGCACGAGGAACAGGTCCGTGCGAACCAACGGATCATGCGGCTCCGGCGCGATGTCGAGGTGGAAGCCGACCCGCGTGACCTGCGGATGACCGGCATCGACGCCGCCGCGGTCCGCGAGCTGTTCGGCAGCCTCGAGTTCCGCGCCCTCTACGACCGGTTCGTCGGCGAGGTCCTCGGCGAGCAGGAGGAGGCGGAAGCCGCTGCGTTCGAGCGGACCCCGTCACGCCTCGAGCCGGGCGAGCTCGCCACCTGGCTCGACGGGGTCGGGTCGCCCGTGGCCATCGTGCCGACGGTCACGGCACGCCCGCCACACACGGCGCTCGAAGCGGTGGCCGTGGCAGCGCCGGACCGTGATCCCGCCTCCGCCCGTGTCGACGCCTTGGACGCCGCCGATCTCGACGCCCTCGCCGCGCTGCTGGGCGATCCGACCCGGGACAAGGTCACCCACGACGCCAAGCTGCTCGACCACACCTGTCACGGGCGCGGCTGGGTCGTGTCGAACGTCACCGTCGACACCGAGCTGGCCGCCTACCTGCTCAACCCTGAACAGCGCAGCTTCGACCTCGAGCGGCTCGCCCTCCAGCACCTGCAGCGGACCATCACCCCCGAAGGTGACGTGGATGCGAGCGATCAGCTCTCGTTGGACGTCGCGCCCGACGAGGGGTGGGAGGAGCGGGCGATCCGCGCCGAAGCGACCCTCGAGCTGGCGACCTTCCTCGGCGACGAGATCGACGAGCGCGGCCAGCGTGACCTCCACGACCGCATCGAGCTGCCTCTGGCGCCGGTCCTCGCTCGGATGGAGCGCACCGGTGTGGCGCTCGACCTGCACGTGCTCGACGACATCCGGTCTCGGCTGGCCGCGCGGGTCGTCGAACGCGAACGGGAGGTCCACGATCACGCCGGTCACCCGTTCAACGTCGGGTCCGGCCAGCAACTCCAGACGGTGCTGTTCGACGAGCTCGAGCTGCCGAAGACGCGTCGGATCAAGACCGGCTACACGACCGACGCCAACGCCCTCCAGAACCTGCTCGGCCTCCACCCGATCATCGAAGCCATCATGGAGTGGCGCGAGCTGAGCAAGCTGCTGACCACCTACGTCGACGCGCTCCCGCCGCTCGTGGACGCCACGACCGGACGCATCCACACCACCCTGTCTCAGACCATCGCCGCGACGGGGCGGCTGTCGTCCTCGAACCCCAACCTGCAGAACATCCCGGTCCGTCGTGAGGAGGGCCGCGAGATCCGGCGCGCCTTCGTCCCGGGGCAGGGGTTCGACCAGCTCCTGGTGGCCGACTACTCGCAGATCGAGCTGCGGATCATGGCGCACCTCTCGCAGGACGAGGGGTTGCTGGAGGCCTTCGCGTCGGAGGAGGACGTGCACGCGACCACGGCCGCCAAGGTCTTCGACCTGCCGCTCGACGCGGTCGATGGGCCGCTCCGTGACCGCGCCAAGGCGGTGAACTACGGGCTGGCGTACGGCCTCACCCCGTTCGGTCTCGGCCAGCAGCTCGGCATCCCGCCGGACGAAGCTGCCGAGATCGTCACCGCGTACTTCGAGCGGTTCCCGAAGGTCCGCAGCTTCCTCGACGCGGCGGTCGTGGCGGCAACCAACGACGGCTTCACCACGACGATGTTCGGGCGGCGGCGCTACCTGCCGGACCTCCGTTCGGACAACCGCAACCGGCGGCAGATGGCCGAACGCATGGCGCTCAACGCCCCGATCCAGGGCACCGCCGCGGACGTGATCAAGCTCGCGATGATCGACCTGGCTCGTGCACTCGACACCTCGGGGCTGCGCACCCAACTGCTGCTGCAAGTGCACGACGAGGTCGTGCTCGAGGTGCCGGAGGAGGAGCGCGAGGCGGCGGAGACCCTCGTGGGCGAGACCCTGTCGTCGGTGTGCGAGCTGTCCGTCCCCCTCGAGGTCGACACCGCCTTCGGTGTGACCTGGTTCGACGCCCAGAAGCACTGACGCCGAACGCCGTCAGGTTCGGTCGGCGTCACGAGCCAGCTGATCGTTCGGCGTCCGCGCCCGGAGGCCGCTCGGGGTGCCCTGCGGTCGCTCCACCTGGTACGACTGCGACCTTGACGGGGACCGGCGGTGGCTGCCGGGTCGACCCGGCAGACCCGAACGAGCCGACCGGGGGACGTGCGTGGTGTTCCGCTCTCGACGTCTGCGGACGCTCGCAGCCGTGCTCGCGGCTGCGGTCGTGCTGCCGGCCGTCACCGCAACGGCGCAGTCGACCGCGGAGCGGCAGCTGGAGCAGGCTCGGGAGCGGATAGCCGAGGTCGGTCGTGAGCTCGATCGGGCGGAGGACGTCGCCGGGGACGCGGAGACCGAGCTCGCTGACGCCGACGCGAAGCTCGCCGAGGTCGAGGCCGTCGTCAACGAGGTGGCTGCGGCCCTGGACCGCCAGCGCAGCACCGTCGCCGACGCGGAAGCGCGTCTGACCGCGGTCGAAGACGAGGCGTCGCAGGTCCGCGATCGACTCGAGGCACGCGCGGCGACGATGTTCAAGCAGGGGGCGGTCCGTGACTTCAACGTCCTGCTCTCCTCCGACGGGGCCGAGGAGGCCCTGGCGCGGTCGACCTACCTGCGTGCGCTGACGATCGCGGACGCATCGAGCTTCGAGGCGCTCGGGGCCGCGGAGACGATCGTGGACACCGAGCGCTCGCGTCTGCAGGTCGAGGAGGATCAGCTCGACCGGATGCTCGTCGAGCAGGAGGAGCTGATGGCCGAGGTGGCCGAGCTCCGCGATCACCGCGCGCTGGCCGCGGCCGACGCTCGCGCTCGCGTCGACGAGTTGGCCACGGAGCAGGGCGACCTCGAGGCGGAGTCGGACCGCATCGAGCAGCTCATCCGTCAGCAGCAGGAGGAGGCCCGACGAGCGGCGCGCGAAGCCGCTCGTCGTGAGGCGGCAGCCGCCGAGGCAGCGGCGAAGGCCGCTGCTGCTGTCGCCGCGCGCGAACGTCGCGCCGCGGCCGCAGCACCTGCCCCCGCCCCTGCGCCGTCACCGACACGCGCCCCTGCGCCCCCTCCGAGCAGCAGCGGCAGCAGCGGTGGAGGTGGCGGCTCGTCCTCATCGTCCGGGTTCGCGTGGCCGCTCTGCGCCCCGGTGACCTCCGAGTACGGCCCACGCTGGGGCCGCATGCATCGCGGCATCGACCAGGGTGCGCGCACCGGGACGCCCATCGGAGCGTCGAAGGCCGGGACGGTCATCTTCGCCGGCTGGCAGGGCGGGTACGGCAACCTGGTGCTGATCGACCACGGCAGCGTGGTCACCGCCTACGCCCACCAGAGCCGCATGGCGGTCCGGTCGGGACAGTCGGTGTCGCAGGGGTCGACCATCGGGTACGTCGGCAACACCGGGAACTCGACCGGTCCGCACCTGCACTTCGAGACCCGGGTGAACGGGTCGGCGGTCAACCCGCGTCAGTACCTGTCGGGTGGGCCCTGCTGAAACTCCGCGACGAGCGTCAGCCCGTCGCCGCGGTGCGTCGGTGGGACCGCAGACGGGCGGCTGACGCGACCGCGAGCGCCAGCGCGCCCAGCAGGGCCCAGAGGGCCGGGGTTGGGGGCGATCCCATCGCGCCTGCCGTGGTCATCGACCGGTCCTCGACGCCCTGGCCGTTCCCGGCACCTGCGGGTCGTCCGCGGATCACCTCGACGACGACGTCCGCGGTGGCGATGACCTCGCCGCCCTGCCGGGCGACGACGGTCAGGGTGTGGGTGTCGCGTGCGTTGTTCGGCGTCTGGACCCGGACCGTGACGGGCGCCTGCTCACCGACGTCGAGGTCGGCTTGCTGCGGCGTGACCTCCGCGTTCCACCGGGCGGGCACGTCGGTGACCTCGAGCTCGTAGGAGCCGGCGTCACCAGCGGTCAGGTCGAGTTCGGCCGTCCCCGCGTCGCCGGCGCGGACCTCGAGCTCGCAGGACACGCAGCTGAGCGCACCGTCGTCGCCGCCGTCACCCCCGTCGTCACCTCCGTCGACGTCGTCCCGCTCGATGCGGCCCGCGTTCTCCCACGCCGTCGCGTTCTCGAACAGCTGGTAGCCGGTGTAGGTCAGCGCGTGCGACGACAGCCCGTAGGGGTGGAAGTTCTCGGTGGTGGGTTCGGGCAGCAGGGCACCGATGATGCGGATCGTTCCCGCCTCGACCGGCAGCTCACCGAGCGACACACCGGCGAACCCGGCGCCGCCCTGCGGTCCCGGACGCACGTAGGAGCGACCGAGGTTGGTCCCGCCTGCGGCATCCCACGCGCCCGGGTCCACGACGTTGATCGGGGCGTCGCAGCCGCTGGAGCAGGTCGAGGGGCCACCGACGAGGTGTCCGGTCGGCACCGGCTCGAAGGTCTGACGTCGGTCGTAGTACCGGGTGCCGTCCAGGGTCTGGCGGCCGCTCGCGGTGCCGTCCCGAGCGATCTCCTGCGTCAGTTCGTGCTCACCGAACGTCGGGCCGGTTCCGTCGTTGAAGTCGATGTAGCCGGCGTAGTAGACACCGCGGCGGATGGCATCGGCCGGGATGCCGATGTCGAGCGCCGCAAGGCCGGCGACGGCACCGTCGGTGAGGACCAGGTTGCCGCCGGTCCGCACGAAGGACTCGACGGCGTCGGCGTACTCACCCCCGTGCGGGCTGCCGCCAGTCACGAAGCGGTCCGCGACCACGAAGGTGTCGAAGGTTCGCAACAGGTCCGGATCGGCGGCGATCTGGTCGACCGACAGGCCGACCAACTCGCTGCCCGAGGCGGCCATGAAGTCGTTCAGGTCGCGGAAGAAGTCGATCCGGGACACGTCGTATGCGGCCTGGTCGTCCCAGCCGGGGATGGCGTCGTCTCGGGTGAACCGCACCGTGTAGCCGATCGGCCCCACCCGCTGCGGGTTGGGACGGACGCGGTAAACGCCGGCCTGGGGCCGGTTGAACTCGATCTGCGCACCCGACTGTGCGTACAGGGGCCCACCGTCGAAGGCGCGGGCGACCTCCTCGCAGCCCTCGGCCGGGGCGGGCTCGTCGTCGTGCTCGTCTGCCGCCGTGCGCATCCCCAGCTCGTGCGAGTGCTGGTGGGTGAGGGCCTGCTCCTCGCCTTCAGGCGCACCGCAGTAGTCGAGGATCATGTCGCCGGTGACGATGCCGGCTCCGACGCCACGGACGTTGGCGGCGGTGGCCTCGATGGTCATGCCGCCGTTGAAGATGCCGTGTTGCGGGCCACGCACCACGAACTCGAAGCCCTCGGCACCGGTCAGCTCGCGACCCTCGATGTCGCCCTGGGTCGGCAGGTCGTCGAGGCCCGGCGGGGTGACGAACTCCTCGCCGTCACTCTGGACCCGGTCGGGATCGTCGAGGAACGCGATGCGGCCTCCGGGCTCGTAGTCGATCTCGTCCTCGTGGAGCAGCGAGGTGACCTGCGAGTAGATCAGCGACTTGTTGCCCTCGACCTGGAGCTGGACGACGTCCGGGAGGAACACGTTGTTGGGGGCCAGGTGGCTCAGTGCCATCTCGTTGTTGATGCCGACGCCACCGAGCCCGAGCTCGGGGTTGTCCATCCAGTCACCCATACCGCCGGTGATCTGGTACTCGATCGTGTCCCACACCGTGCCCCACTGGACGGTGCACATCGGCGCGGTGGTGCGGCCCTGTCCGAAGAAGGGCTCGGGGACCGGGCCCGGGCAGTCCTCGGCGCGGGCCACGTGCGGCGACCACGTCAGCCGCTCCTCGGCGTCGCGGAACATCAGCTCTGCCGTGTCGACGGTGATCGCGTTCTTGCGGAAGTCCTTCTGGGCTGCGCCGAGCAGGGTGTAGGACAGCGAGTTGGCGGTGACCATCCCGTGCAGGTCGATGCCGCCTGCGAACTGCTGGCCCCCGGTGCGGTTGTCGGCGACCCACTTGAGCCACTTGCCGAACCCACGGGTCTCGGGCTCGCTGAACGAGGTGTAGGCGGGATCCGAGTAGCCCTGGGTGGGCCAGTCACGGTTGAGGTCCATGCCGTTGCCGTTGAAGCGTTGGTAGAACACGCCGCCCTCGGAGTAGTCGCCGCGCACCCATCCGTCCGGGTTCGACAGCGTGAACAGCAGGACGCCGTCGGCCAACGCCTCGCCAGCGGTCGGCGAGCGCCCCTCGTCGTCGAACGGGTCGAGCAGACGGCGCGGTGCGTCGGGCGAGGAGCCCTCGCTGGTGCAGTCGATCTGTGTGGGGGCGTCGCCGTTCTCGCAGGCGGCCCAGGTCGCCAGGTCCTCGGCAGCACGCAGCCCCCCCTCGAGGCCAGCACGCTCGATGCCGTGGATCGACAGCGAGTAGGCGAAGTGCTTGCGATCCGCCTCCGGCGTCGGTGAGTCGGCGTCCGTCACCTTCACCACGTACAGGTCGCGGTGCTCACGGCTGAGGTCCTCCCGGGGGATCCCGGCCGACCGCAGCGACTCGGTCGCGAAGTGATCGTGATCGCCGAACTGGGTGCGCAGGTTGATCAGCTGCACGTACCGGGGGTACTTGTCCTCGAGGAACGCCAGGCCGGCGATGGCCTCGTCCCACTGCACGAACTGTGCGGCACAGACGTTGCCGTTCGCGTTCGGCGACCGGTGTCGCGTTCGCACCCGACGGGGCCAGCGCCACGAGCCCGGC
>NZ_JBBEBZ010000114.1:0-9082 GCF_040882075.1 Nitriliruptor sp. | reverse complement strand
GTTCGGCGACCGGTGTCGCGTTCGCACCCGACGGGGCCAGCGCCACGAGCCCGGCAGCGGCCAGCACCGCCGCGAGCAGGATGCCGAGCGGACGACGGACGGTTGCACGGAACATCTTGCTCTCCCCGGAGACGCTGCAGACAGGTCTCCCCGGGGTTTCGACGCCTGGACCCCAGGTCCCTCCCCGACGCCGTGGCCGCCGCTGTTCGTGCGCCTCGCGGGCGGTGGCAGGCGAGCCTGCCGGGACTCAGAAGAGCTTCGGGATCATCGCCTCGACCAGCGATGGCCCGGGCGTCTCCAGGGCCGCTTCGAGCAGATCGGTGAAGCCCTCGGCGGTCGTGGCCCGGGCGGCGTCGACCCCCATGCCACGGGCGAGGTGGGTGAAGTCGAGCCGTGGCCGGCCGAGGTCGAACAGGTCGGCGGCCCGGGGCCCCGACCCCTCCGCCCCGACGCGCTGGAGCTCCATCTTGAGGATCTCGTAGGACGCGTTGTTGTAGATCACCACGGTGACGTCGAGCTCCTCGCGTGCCATCGTCCACAGGGCCTGGAGGGTGTACATGGCCGAGCCGTCGGCCTGGAGCGCCAGGACCTTGCGGTCGGGCGCGGCGATGGCGGCACCGACGGCGGCCGGCAGCCCGAAACCGATGGACCCGCCGGTCAGCGTGAGCCAGTCGTGGCGCGGGGCGTTCGCGGTGGTCATCGGCAGGGACAGGCTCGAGGTGATCGCCTCGTCCACGACGATGGCGTTCTCCGGCAGCAACGCGCCGACGGCGAGCGAGACCGTCCAGGCGTTCAGCTCGCCGGTCGGGCGTTCGGCGGGGTCTCCGCCGGGACGCGGAGGGTCCTCGTCGGCGCACCCCAGCTCGGCGGCGAGCGCGGCCAGAGCGCCGGTGGCATCGTCGGTCTCGCCGGCGAGCACCTGCACCTCGGTGCCGTCGGGGACGAGCTGGCTCGGCTTGTCCGGGTAGGCGAAGAAGGTCACCGGCTCCTCGGCGCCGACCAGGATCAGGTGCGCCTTGCCCGCGAGCTGCTGGCTCGAGGCTTCGGAGAGGTAGCCGAGCCGCTCGAGCGGTGCGACGCCCTGGCCGCGTGCGAGGCGCGTCGGGAAGACCTCGGTGAGGATGTCGGCGCCGGTGCTCCGGGCGATGGTCGCGGCGGCGTCGATCGCGCCGGCGTCGGCGAGCACGTCGCCGCCGAGCAGGATCAGCGCAGGTTCCCCCGAGCTGAGGGCCTTGGCCACCGACGTGACCGTGTCAGCCGGGACCTTCGCGCGACCGGCGGGCGCGATCGGAGCGGCCACCTCGCCGCCCTCGTTCCAGCTCACGTCGGCCGGGAGGATGAGCGTGGCGACCTGCCCCGGCGCACCGATGGCCGCGGCGACCGCCTCGGCGGTGTCGCGACCGAGCTGCTCGGTCGAGGTCGACGTGCGGACCCACGAGGAGACGTTGCGGGCGACGGTCTCGATGTCGGACTCGAGCGGCGCGTCGAGCTGCTTGTGGGGGAGCGCGTGGTCACCCACGATGTTGACGATCGGTGTCCCGGCACGTCGTGCGTTGTGGAGGTTGGCGAGACCGTTGCCGAGGCCCGGCCCGAGGTGGAGCAGCACGGCAGCCGGTCGCCCTGCCATCCGCGCGTACCCGTCGGCCGCGCCGGTCGCCACGCCTTCGAACAGCGCCAGCACGCCTCGCATCTCGGGGACGTCGTCGAGCGCCGCGACGAAGTGCATCTCCGAGGTCCCGGGGTTGGTGAAGCAGACGTCGACACCCGCCGCGACCAGGGTGCGGATGAGCGCGTTGGCGCCGTTCATGCCTGGACCTCCCGGTCGAAGATGGCCCCCGGGTTCAGGGTGCTGTTGGGGTCGAAGGTGGCCTTGATGCCCCGCATCAGCCGCACGTTGACGGGGTCGGTGAGCGCCAGGAAGTAGGGGCGCTTGTGGCGGCCGATGCCGTGCTCGCCGCTGATCGCGCCGCCGAGTTCGACCCCGGCGGCGAGCAGCGCGCCCATGACCTGGTCCCGGATCGCCTCGTCGGCCTGCAGGACGGACATGTGCACGTTGCCGTCGCCTGCGTGACCGCACCCGACGATCGGCGAGGAGAACTCGGCGGCGATCTCGCCGACGCGACGCACGTAGGTGGGGAGGGCGGCGCGCGGGACCACGACGTCGATGATGTCGTGGAAGCCGATCTCCTTGGCGGCGTAGAAGGCCTGCTCGCGGGCGGTGATCAGCTGCGCGGCCGCGTCGCCGGGCAGGACCAGGACGTCCGCGGCGCCGAGGTCATCGGTGAGCAGCCCGCCGAGCGCGAGGATGTCCTCGTCGACCCGTGCGGCGCTCGCATCATCGAGCTGGAGGACCAGGTAGGCCGCTGCCGAGTCGCGCACCGCGTCGCTGATGCCGAGCTCCATCCCGGAGCGGTGGACGATCGCCGCCATGGTCAGCGCGTCGATGTACTCGAGGACGAGCGGATCGGCACCGGAGGCGAGGATCGGTGGGATGGCCGCGGGGATCCGGTCGACGCTGTCGAACGGGGCCAGCAGCGTCCGGGTGTTGGCCGGCCTCCGGCTCAGCTTGAGCCAGATGCGGGTGACGAGCGCCAGCGTCCCCTCCGAACCGACGATGAGCTGGGTCAGGTCGTACCCGCTCGAGACCTTGACGATCTTGCCGCCCGTCCGGACGACGTCTCCGGAAGCGAGCACCAGTTCGAGCCCGAGCACGTGGTTGCGGGTGACGCCGTAGCGCACGGCCCGCATGCCGGCGGCGTTGGTGTTGACGGTCCCACCGAGCGTCGCGCTGTCCTCGCCGGGGCGGACGGGGTACACCAGGCCGTGCGGCGCGAGTGCCGCGTCGAGGTCCGCGAGCCGGACGCCGGGCTCGACGATGGCGACGCCGTTGTCGACATCGATCTCGACGATGCGGTCGAAGCGTTCGAACGAGACGACGATCCCGTCGTGGTCGGGGATGGCGGCACCCGCCAGGCCGCTGCCGGCACCCCGGGCTGTGACGGGGATCCCGTGGGCGTCGGCCTTGGCGAGGATCGCCGCGACCTCATCGGTGGTCTCCGGCAGCAGGACGAGCGCCGGCTGGTGCGGTTCGGCCGAGAGGGTCTCGTCGTGGCCGTACTCGGGGGCCACGTCGGGCCCCGTCAGGGTGCGGTCGGGGGGCAGCACGCCCCCGAGGATCGTCGCCACATCTGCCACGGGTCGCTCCGTCCCGGTCGGCTCCCGATCGCGAGCGGCACCCTAACCGTCGGGGGTGGTCGCGCCGGTGTGTCACGGGGGCAGCGTCAGGGACCCTCGTGATCCTTCCCGGGGGCGGTCCGGCGGGAAGACGGGTCCGGCGCGTCGTAGAGCACCCGCTGTGCTTCCTCGGTCCGCAGGCCCGACCCACGCAGCAGGTCGATGCCCGTCGCGCGGATCTGACCGACCACGCGGCTGACGGCCAGCGCGTGGGCGTCCGCGAACAGCGGACGTGTGCGGGCGGCGGCAGCGCCTGCGTGCCGTCTGGTGCGCTCGGCTGCGCCGGCCCCGGTGAGCTGTGCGCCGAGGGCCCGGACCGCGTCGGCGAGGTCGAGCACCGCGTCCGCCAGCTCCGTGGGTGCGCCCTCGGTCTCCGCCCCGTGACGCATGACGGCGACCGCGGCCCGAGCGAGGACGCGGGTGTCGCGGACGGCGAAGTCGAGCGGTTCGAGGGCCTCGGCGTAGCTGTCGACGAGGCCGCGTCGGCGTCGCTGGTGCGGGGCGATCCGCGCGGTCTCGTGAGCGACCGCGATCGAGCCACGCAGGTCATCGACCTCGGCGTCGAGCTCGCGGGCGCGGTCGAGCGCGCGATGGGCGAGGGCGTGGTCGTCCTCCCGGAGGGCCCGGGACACGTCCGTGAGCGTCGCGGCGAGGTCGTCGAAGAGCGGTCCCGCGGTGCGGCGCAGCTGTCGCTCCGGTGCGCGTGGCAGGAGCGCCGCGACCAGCAGGGCGGTCGCCCCACCGATGGCCGCGTGGAAGAACCGGTGCGGCACGAGGTCGAGCGTCGGCGGCTGCAGCGTCACGACCAGGATCGCGGCGACGGTCGCCTGCGCACGGACGATGGGGCCGCCCCCGGCGGCCGTCGCGGTCGCCATCGCGAGCACCGACACCAGGACCAGCTGCCACCCACCCGTCCCGATGCCGACCACGAGCAGGTCGGCCACGGCGATACCCGTGGCGACTCCGACGACGATCTCGACGGCGCGGCGGCCCCGCTGCGCCACGGTGTTGAGGACGATCACCGCGGCGATCGGCGCGAAGAAGGGATCGTGGTAGCCGAGGACCTCGGTGGCGACCAGCCAGGACCCCGCGATCGCCAACGCGACCTGCACGAAGGTGCGCCGCGCGTCACGCAGGCGAGCAGTGGCGGGACGGAGCGCATCGAGAGGCGACATGCCGGTGAGGCTACGCCGCCGGCGGGAGTCGACGGTCAGCTGCCGAGCTCCCGGTCTCCGATGCCTCGGTCAACCGAGGAGGCGGCGGTACAGCGCGGCCGTCTCGGCGGCGATGGCCTCCCAGGAGAACCGCTCCTCGACCCGCACGCGGCCGTTGTCACCCATCACCTCGGCGGTGTCCACGTCCTCGAACAGGTCGGTGATCCGCGCGGCGAGGTCACGTGCGAAGCCGGCCGGGTCGGCGGGCGAGCCCGTCCCATCGTCGCCAGGCTCGTAGTGGACGAGGCGTCCGGTCTCGCCATCGACGACGACCTCCGGGATCCCACCGACGGCCGAGGCGACCACGGGCAGGCCGACGGCCATCGCTTCGAGGTTGACGATGCCGAACGGTTCGTAGATCGAAGGGCAGACGAACACGTCCGCCGCGGACAGGATCTGGAGCAGCTCCGGCCGGGGCAGCATGGTCTCGATCCAGACGACCCGGACGTCCGCTCCCGCGAGTCGGTCCACGCGTTGCCGGAACTCGGCGGCCAGCTCAGGCGTGTCCGGTGCGCCGGCGCAGAGCACGAGCTGCGACCCGGCCGGGAGGTGGGCAGCAGCGTCGAGCAGGTGGACCACGCCCTTCTGTCGCGTGATACGTCCGACGAACACCGCGGTCGGCAACGTCGCGTCGATGCCGTGCTCCGTCAGCGCGTCGTCACCGTCGACCCGGTGCCAGGACGTCGGGTCGACGCCGTTGTGGATCACCTCGACCCTGCTCGGGTCGACCGCCGGGTAGCTGACGAGCACGTCGTCGCGCATACCTCGGGACACCGCGATGATGGCGTCGGCGTGCTCGAGGGCGGTCCGCTCGCAGAAGCTCGACAGGGCGTACCCACCACCGAGCTGTTCACGTTTCCAGGGCCGCAGAGGTTCGAGGCTGTGCGTGGTCACGACGTGTGGGACGTCGTGGACGAGGCCCGTGAGGTGTCCCGCCAGGTTCGCGTACCAGGTGTGGCTGTGGGCCAGCGCGACGTCGCCGGTCGCCGCGACCATCGACAGGTTGGCCGACACGGTCCGGAGGGCGCTGAGCTCCGGGGCGTCGCCGGCGAGCGCAGCCCACTCGCGGTGGGAGCCGGCGACCAGGTCGTCCTCGCGTGGCTCACCGAAGCAGTGCACGGCGACGTCGACGTGGCGGTCGAGGGCGCGCGCGAGCTCAGCGACGTGCACGCCGGCGCCGCCGTAGACGGCCGGCGGGTACTCCTTGGTCAGGATCCCGATGCGCGGTCGCTCGACGCTCACTCTTCGTCCGGACCGGGCACGTGGTCGCCCTTGCCGATGACCACGACGCCACCGTCCGAGACGTGGAAGCGTGCTCGGTCACGGTCGGGGTCGACGCCGATCTCGACCCCCGCGGGGATGCGGACGTTCTTGTCGATGATGGCGTTGCGCACCACCGCGCCACGGCCGACGTCGACGCCGTTGAGGAGCACCGATCGCTCGACGTGTGACCAGCTGTGGACGCGGACACCGGGGGAGAGGACCGACCGGCGCACCGTGCCTCCGGAGACCACGACCCCCGAGCAGACCATCGAGTCGACCGCTGTCCCGCGGCGACCGTCGTCGTCGAACACGAACTTGGCCGGTGGCAGCGGGTCGTGCCAGGTGTAGATGGGCCAGTCGAGGTTGTAGAGGTTGAAGATCGGGTGGACCGACACGAGGTCCATGTGCGCCTCGTGGTAGGCGTCGATGGTGCCGACGTCGCGCCAGTACCCGCGATCCCGATCCGTCGAGCCGGGGACGTCGTTGTCGCGCAGGAAGTCGTGCACCGCCGCATCGCCGCGCGCGACCATGCTGGTGATGATGTCGCCGCCCATGTCGTGGGCGGAGTCCTCGTCCTCCGCGTCGACGCGGAGCGCGTCGATCAGCGCCTCGGTGCTGAACACGTAGTTGCCCATCGAGGCGTACACCTGGGACGGGTCATCGGCCAGACCGACCGGGTCGCTGGGCTTCTCGCGGAACGCCGCGATACGTCCGGACCCGTCGGACTCGATGACGCCGAAGGCGCTGGCCTGCTCGATCGGGACGCGCAACCCGGCGACCGTCACCCCGGCACCCGACGCGATGTGCTCCTCGACCATCTGCGAGGCATCCATGCGGTAGAGGTTGTCCGCACCGAACACGCAGATGTAGTCGGGGGCCTCGTCTCGGATGATGTTCAGGTTCTGGAAGACCGCGTCGGCGGACCCGGCGAACCACCCCTTGCCCGTGCGCATCTGGGCGGGGACCGGCGCCACGTAGTTGCCGAGCATCGGCGACATCCGCCACGTCCGTGCGAGGTGGGTATCGAGGCTGTGGCTCTTGTACTGTGTGAGCACCACGATGCGGCGGTACCCGGAGTTCACGAGGTTCGACAGGGCGAAGTCGACCAGCCGGTAGGCGCCACCGAAGGGGACCGCAGGCTTGGCGCGGTCGCGGGTCAGGGGCGCGAGGCGCTTGCCCTCGCCACCCGCCAGGACGACCCCGAACACCTTCGGCTGCTGCACCACGCTCGCTCCCTGATCGCCGATGGGGCGAGACTAGGCGGCGCTGCGGTTCAACCGGCAGCAGCTTCGGCAGTGATCGGGCCCGCCTCGGGGTCCCACGCGAGCCCGTGCGCAGCGACGTCGGTGATCTCGACGGTGTAGCTGCCGGCCGGACCTGCCATGCGGAAGCGGATGCGCCCGAACAGGTCGGTCGTGCCCTGGACCGTGCGCGTGCGCTCCGGTCCGGAGACGCGTGCCTCCACCGACAGGTCGGGGCACCGGCGGCCCTCGGCGTCGCGGACCTCGATCAGGAAGGTGACCCGGTGGCGACCGTCGTCGAGCACCTCGGGTTCGAGGACATCGAGCTCGGTGACGCGGACCGGCTCGGCGAACAGCCCGGTCTTCGGCATGTCGTCACGCTGCTGCTCGAGCTTCGGTGCCGGCGTCCGGCGGCGCGCGAAGGGGTTCGGGAAGGCCACGACGGTGTGCTCCGGAGGGGCGGCGAAGATGTCGCACGGTACCGCCGCCCCGTCGCGGGTCAGGTCGTCACGTCGCCCTGCTCGCCCATCAGCTCGCGACCGTCGCCGGTGACCACCGATGCGATCCCGCGGATCGCTCGGCTGATCCCCGAGTCCGGGCCGTCCCAGTACTCGCCGTCCGACACGTCGACGTGGAGGGCGGTGAGCTTGGGGTCGTCGGCGCCGTCGAACCAGGCCTCCATCGGCTTGGACCACAGCCGCTCGAGCACGTCGGCCTCGTCGGTGAGGCCGACCTGGCCGGTGAGCGACACGTGGAGGGAGTCCTCCGGGTCGCTGATCACGATCGCGACGATCTCGTTCTCCGGCAGCGCTTCGACCCAGTCGGCCCCGCGGTCGGTGAGGAACCACAGCCGTGACCCGTCACGTTCGATGATGGTCATCGGGCGGGCGCGCTGATCGGCGGTGACGACCATGGCGATGCGCTCGCCGTCGAGCACGTCGTCGAGGGTCCGGGTGTCCTGGTCCTGCACGTGGGGCTCCTGTCCGGGGGTGGCCGGTGGCGTTCACCGGCGTTCTCGGAGCAGGTTCGCGTGACCGTGCCGGCGCGGACGGCGCGGTGACCACCGAACGACCACCGTCGGCGGGGTCAGGCGGACGAACGTCCACGCGACGCGCAGCCGATCAGGTGGTCACCCCGTGCTCGGGGTGCGGGAGGCGCAGCCGACCAGATGGTCGTCGACGAGGCCCATCGCCTGGCAGAACGCGTACGCCGTCGTCGGGCCGACGAACCGGAACCCCCGGCGCTTGAGATCGGCGGCCAGGACGGTCGCCTCGGCGGAGGTCGCGCGGACGTCGCCACGCGTCCGGGGGATCGGTGGTGCCTCCGGGGTGTAGCGCCAGACGAGGTCGTCGAGCGACGTCCCCTCACCGA
Source organism: Nitriliruptor sp. (assembly GCF_040882075.1). NCBI lineage: Bacteria > Bacillati > Actinomycetota > Nitriliruptoria > Nitriliruptorales > Nitriliruptoraceae > Nitriliruptor > Nitriliruptor sp. Next base: position 759 of record NZ_JBBEBZ010000114.1, on the reverse strand, counting down.
CGAGGTCGAGGTAGGCGCGCGCGTTGTGGACCGTGGCTTCGACCTTGCCGCGGTGGCGGATGATCCGTGCGTCACCCAGGAGACGGTCGACGTCCTCGGGGCCGAACGCGGCGATGCGTTCCGGGTCGAAGTCGGCGAACACCTCCCGCAGCGCGGGGCGACGGCGCAGGATGGTGAGCCACGACAGCCCGGCTTGGAAGCCTTCCAGGCAGAGCTTCTCGAACAACCGCCGGTCGTCGTGGACGGGCCGGCCCCACTCGGTGTCGTGGTAGCGGCGGTACTCGAGATCGTCGCCGGGCCACCAGCACCGCAGGACGCCGTCCTCGCCACGGACCAAGCCGTCGGGCAGGCCCCCGGACGGCTCCTCGCTGAGGTCGGGCACGTCGACTCCTGGGTGTGCAGGCGGCTCGCGACGGTAGGCGCTGGCGCTGCATCACGCCGCGTGGCGTTGACAGCGCAGGAGGGGGCTGCGACCCTCTCCGGGTCCCCTCGGATCATGGCTCAGTCACGCGTGCGCGTGGGAGCAGTTCCGGGGTTCGCACCACCGCCGCCGCGCCACCCGGTGCGCCGGCCTGTCCGCCCATCCGCGACCGAGAGACCTGTCCCCGATGTCCGAAGCCCCCGACACCAGCTCCACCCCCACGCCCGCCGATCAGAGCGCGGCCCCCAGCACCCCCGAATCCGTGGTCGTCAGCCAGGATCCGGGCGGTCAGATGACCTCCACCGGCGACGCCATCGTCGAGAACGACCTCTCCGAGG
>NZ_JBBEBZ010000113.1:0-3423 GCF_040882075.1 Nitriliruptor sp. | reverse complement strand
CCGGACGGATCGCCCTGTGAACCCAGCTCCTCACACAGACAACTTGACAAGCCCCACTCGAAGCTTCGTATTCGTGCTCTCCACGAGTGCGTTGCCAACCGGCCCGGGCTCGCCCTGCTCGACGCCAGCCCCGAGGACCTCCGCGGCTACCTCCGCCACCTGGCCCGCAGCGGCCGGTCCAGCAGCCACCGCCGCCTGGCCATCTTCGCCATCCGCTGGCTCTACACCTGGCTCGCCCGCGACCTCGACACCACCGACGAAGTCAACCCCGCCAAGCGCGTCAAGGTCCCCTCCCAGGACACCCCCAACACCGACTACTACACCTCCGAGCAGTTCAGAGCCCTCCTCGGTGCCGCCCGCACCGCCGCTGAAGACTTCGCCTCCCGCGGGCTGGCCAAGCAAGCGCTCCGCGCCCGGTTCGACCACGCCGTGCTCGCCACCCTGCGCTACACCGGCCTGCGTCTCAACGAACTCATCAACCTGCAGACCGACGACATCGACCTCGAGGACCGGCGGCTGCACGTCCAGCGCGGCAAGGGCGGCAAGAGCCGCTACGTCCGCATCGCCAAGCCCCTCGCCACCGTCCTGACCCGCTACCTCAACGAGGTCCGTCCCCACTGCCCCGCTTCGCCCTGGCTGTTCGCCAACCCCTCCGGCTACCCCTCCGGCCACAGCTACGGCCGCACCGCCGACCGGGTCGTCTTCGCCATCGTCCTCAAGTTCGCCACCGCAGCCGGACTGCCCGGCAAGCACCACCCCCACCGGTGCCGCCACGGTCTCGCCACAGAACTCGTCCGCCACAAGACCAACCCCAAGACTTTGCAGCAGGTCCTCGGCCACTCCGACCTCGCAACCACCGCCCGCTACCTCCACCTCGACGACTGCGACGCCGACCAGACCATCGACGACATCTACCCCGACGAAGACGACGAGATGCCAACCGCCGCATAGACCCCACCCACGACCGGAGCCCCGGCCCCTCCGAAGAGGGAACCGGGGCTCCAGCACAGCGTCCCAGCTACTTGACGCCGTTACCTCACGCGATCAGTAGGTGAACGCGTGAACTGTCGTGCTCGTGGTGTCAACGTCGACAGCAGCGATCTCGTTGCCAGCGGCATCTTCCACCGCAGCTGCGTCGATCGTGATGTCGTACTCGTTGTCCGTCCCGGCGTCGTTCAGGGTGCCGTCGAGCGTCACGATGACGGTGCTGCCCGAGACAGTGGCGGTGAGACCGTTGAACTCGATGCCCGAAGCTTCCTCGATGACCGTGAAGCCGGTCGCGTCGTTCACGACCACGGTCTCGCTGAAGGTGAACCGGACCTGGTTCGACGTACCGACGCCGTCGTTCACGTCGTTCGCACGAGCGGAGACGAAGGTCGGGTCGGCATCAGCCGCAGCGGTGGCGGTGTCCGCCGCGCTCGCGTCAGACTCCTCACCATCGACAGTCTGCGTCGCCTCGTAGTAGTAGCAGCCAGCGTCGGTACCGGCGTTGGTGGCGTCGGTGTCGGTGTACTGGATGCCAGTGACGTCATCGTCCTCGTCGTCTGCGGCGGTGAGGGTGAACTCCTCGCCCGTAGCCGAGTACACGTCGTCAGTCGTGCAGGCCGTATTGTCGGTACCACCGGCACCACCCGAGTCAGCGTCGGTCGCGGCGTAACGAGTCACAGTGACCTCGTCGTAGCCGGTCACGAGGCCCGCGATGGAGAGTTCCACGCTTTCCTGTGCACCGGTCGCTGCCAGCGTGGGCTGGGCCGGGCTGGTGTTCAGGAGGCAGAAGCTCGAACCCAGCGCGTCATTCGGCTGGTAGACGGTGCCGACGGAATCGAGGTCGTCACCAACGGTGAGGACATCCTCGAAGTCGGCCAGCGTCACCTCTTCGGCGGCGACACACGCACCGGCAGTGTTGCCAGTCGTGGCGTCATCGACGAAGAAGGTGTCGTTGTCGTCGTACTCGAACAGGCGAGTCACACCTGCGGTCGTGTCGTTCGCAACGATCCAGTCACCGTCCTTGTCGAGGCCTTCGATGTCAGCGTCATTCGCCGGACCACCGAAAGCGGCCTCCTGCGGCAGGACGCTGACGACGCCAGAGACGCCGAAGAGCTCGTCGTCCGTCGGCACGCCATCGCTGTCGAGGTCGAGTCGCGTGTCACCGTCTTCGTCGAAGAAGACGACCGCGACGTAGTCCTCGAAGCCGTTGGAGTTGACCGTGAAGGTCAGGTTGCCCCCAACCGGCGTCGCAGTCGCGTACTGATCGTCAGCGCCGCCGAAGGCAGAACCGTTGACCACAGCGATGTCAGACTCGAGCGCAGCGGTTTCCTCGATGAAGCCCTGGTCCTCGGGGTCGCCAGCAGCGTCCACGAAGCTCACGACGCCGTCTGCATCAACGTCAACGAGGTCAGCATCGACCAGGATGATGTCGTGCTCGGTGTCGGCGACGGGGTTCTCGACGTTGAAGATGACGTTGTCGTCCGTCGCGGATGCGACCGTGTCGCCGTCGTCGGTGACGGTCTGGTCGTCACCTGGAGTGACTACGAACGTCTGGTCAAAGGTGAGCTCCTCCCTCCGTATCGTGCCGGCCGGCTGGGAGCGTGCAGTCGCCGGTCGCCTTGGCCCACGCTCTGTGCGGACCCGTGCGTGACCGTCAGACGCCGGTGAAGTGCCGGTAGGCGAGCTGCGCCGACGCGCGTCCGCTCGGGTCGGTCAGGATCTCCCAGACGGGCTCAGGCGCCGCCCGCAGGCGCTGCCGGTCCTTCTTGCGGGTCTCCTTGGCGAGCCCGGCCGGGTCGGTGACCAGCGAGTAGAGGCGTGCGAGATCCTCACGGTGTCGTACGGCAGCGGCCGTGCGGTCGTGGACGGCGGCACACGACTTGATGACCAGCGTGCCGAGGAGGTTCGGTCTCGGGATGATGCCGCTCCTTCCACCCTGGACGACCGCGAGGTGCTGGGATCGATCGAGCGCTTGGCGAGTGCCGGGCAGCGCGGGCGCCTTCAGTGGCGGGATCGTGGTGAGGTCGGCGCGTGCGCCGAGTCCCTCGGGCGCGATGAGGTCGAGCGCGGCTGCACCACGGCGGAAGGTGTAGCCGTGCCCTTCGATATCCACCTGTTCGTCATCGAGGCTCCAGCCGAGGTCGAGCAACTGTCGGGCCATGTCCCGGACGGCCTCGGTGATGCCACGGGCCTCGACGACCGTGTCGGCGTCTGCGGTGGCGCGGCCGCTGCTGGTGCCAGCTTCGAACTCGTGCAGCATGACCATGAGGGCTCCCACGAGCGTCCAGCCGTGAGGTTTCGCGTCCGCGAGATCCAGCAAGCCCGACCACAGCTGTCCAGCGGTGCCGTGCACCGGCAGCTCGACGGGCGTGTCAGCGCGGAGCGGTTCAGCGGCCACGGTGGGCCTGCAGGATGCGTGCGAACCGCTGCCGGGCG
>NZ_JBBEBZ010000112.1:0-3493 GCF_040882075.1 Nitriliruptor sp. | reverse complement strand
TGCGGGTCGTTCGGCGGTCGACACCGCGGCGATCACCGGCGAGTCGATGCCGGTCGAGGTCGGTCCTGGTGACGAGGTGCTGGCCGGGACCATCAACGGTGGTGGGGTGCTCGAGCTCGACGTCACGGCGACCACTGCGAACAGTTCGCTGGCTCGGATCGTCCACCTCGTCGAGGAAGCGCAGGACCGCAAGGGCGTGAGCCAGCGGTTGGCGGATCGGGTGGCCCGTCCGCTGGTCCCGGGGGTGATGGTCCTCGCCGCGTTCATCGCGGTGGTCGGCAGCGTGATGGGCGATCCGGAGGTGTGGCTGTCCCGCAGCTTGGTGGTGCTGGTCGCGGCAGCGCCCTGCGCGCTGGCGATCTCGGTGCCGGTCACCGTCGTGAGCGCCATCGGCGCGGCGAGCCGCAGCGGGATCCTGGTCAAGGGTGGCGCGGCGCTCGAAGCGTTGGGCACGGTCCGAACCGTTGCTCTCGACAAGACCGGCACGCTCACCCGTGGCGAGCCGTCGGTCATCGACGTCGTACCCGTCGACGGCGTCTCCAGAGCGGAGGTTCTCTCGCTGGCCGCGGCCCTCGAGGCGCGCAGCGAACACCCGCTGGCCCGTGCGGTCCTCGCGGCGGCCGAGGTTCCACCGCGGGCCGCCATGGAAGTTCAGGCGGTGCCCGGGCACGGTCTCACCGGGCTCGTCGATGGCCGCGCGGTGAAGCTGGGACGGCCGGGGTTCCTGGACCCGGGCCGGCTCGCCCAGGACGTCAGGCGCCTACAGGACGCGGGTGCGACCGCAGTGCTCGTGGCTGCAGACGACGCGGTCATCGGCGTCATCGGCGTCCGTGATGAGCTGCGACCCGAGGCCGCGGCCGCCGTCGCCGAGCTGCACGCCGGCGGCGTGCAGGTGGTGATGCTCACCGGCGACAACCCGCGCACGGCGGCGGCACTGGCTACCGAGGCCGGCATCGACGCCGTGCACGCGGACCTGCGCCCGGAGGACAAGGCCCGCGTCATCGGCGAGCTGCGAGGCGCCCACGGCGTCGCGATGGTCGGTGACGGGATCAACGACGCCCCAGCGCTCGCCACTGCCGACGTCGGCATCGCGATGGGCGCCATGGGGACCGATGTCGCGATCGAGACCGCCGACGTCGCCCTGATGGGCGAGGACCTGCGCCACCTACCCCGGGCGCTCCAGCACGCCAACCGAACCCGTCGCATCATGCTTCAGAGCCTCGCCCTCTCGGCCGGCATCCTCCTGACGCTCGTGCCCCTGGCCGCCACCGGTGTGCTCGGCCTGGCCACCGTCGTCCTCACCCACGAGCTCGCCGAGGTGCTCGTCATCGCCAACGGCGTCCGCGCCGGCCGGCGACGCGACGCCCCACTCACCTCCCTACCCGCTGATCGCCCCGAGCACACCCACGAGCACGCCGCCGCCGCGACATGAACGACGGCCATGCATCCCCATCATCCCGTTACGATGGCGTCGTAGTAGTTACGCCCGCGGCGTCCCAGCCGTCCCCGCCGTCGCCAGCTCGGCGGGGACGCTTGCTCGACGCTGGTTTGGCGCCGCCGCTGACCGGAGTCTGCCGTGCACACCAAGCTCGTCCGTGGTGCGGCCGCCGGCGTCGCGCTGGGCGCGGTCGTAGCTTCGGGTCTGGTCACCTCGTGGTGGGGCACCGTTCCCGTCGAGGCTGGTGATCTGCGGTCGCGGACGTGCGAGCTGTCCGGACTCGCGGGTGAGGATCCGTCTGCGGCCGGGGAGGGTTTCATGCGTGACGTCCACGGGCCGCTGCACACCGTGGCACGTGAACTGTTGACCACCGACCGCCCCGCGGCGGCACGACTCCTGGAAGCCAAACGCGCGGTCGAGTCGGCCATCGACGGCGAACCGAACACCAGCCGCGACCTCCCGGACCGGTTGAGCAAGCTCGCTGGCCGGCTCCCCGGCGCGGCCCCGTGTGAGGAGATCTGATGCGACGAACCATCCCGGTGCTCGCCACCGCACTCGCGTTGTTCGTCACGGCGTGCGCAAGCAGCCAGACGGTCACCGACGACCCTGAAAGCTCGCGAGCACCCGAGGACGGGCCGACCGCGGTCGCTGACCAGCCGGTCCAGGCCGCGGTCGCCTCCTACGACCTCGCCGTCGGTGAGGACCGTCGGTTCACCGCAGGGCTGATCCTCGCCGACGGCGGGGTTCTGGTCGGCGGGGAGGTATCGATGGAGCTGTTCTACTTCGGTGAGGACGGCGCACAGGAACCCGAGCAGCTCGGGAAGGTCGCCACGGCGCAGTTCCTGCCGGTTCCGGGGCTCGCACCGTCCGAGCCGCTCGAGGAGCCGCAGGCCGGCGACGGTTCGATCGTCGGGGTGTACGAGACCTCCTTCGACTTCGAACGGCCCGGCCGGTACGGCATCGGCATCCTCGCGGACATCGACGGCGAACGACTCCAAGGCACCACGACCTTCGACGTCGCCGCCGAGCAGCAGATCGTTGACGTCGGCCAGGCCGCGCCGACCGTGCCGAACCCGACGATCGGTGGTGATGCTGCGCCCGAGACGATCGATTCGCGCGCGCAGGACGGCGCAGAGGTCCCCGACCCGCAGCTGCACGACACCACCCTCGAGGAGAGCCTTGCCGCCGGCAACCGTGCGGTGGTGCTGCTCTCGACGCCGGTCTACTGCGTGTCGCGCTTCTGCGGTCCCATCACCGAACAGGTCGAACAGTTCGCCGACGAACTCCCCGAGGACGTCGACGTCATCCACATCGAGGTGTGGGAGGACTTCGAGGAGCAGCAGCTGCACCCCTCAGCCGCCGCATGGATCCAGACCGAGACGGGCGGCAGCGAGCCGTGGGTCTTCGTCGTCGATGACGACGGCACCGTGCTCGGACGGTGGGACAACGTCGTGGACCTGGACGCGGTCCGCGACCTGCTCGAGAACTGAGGATCGAACCATGAGCCAGAGTCATGGGAGCGACGGGCCGACCGGTCGCGCCGGCGCACGCTACAAGCGACGGCTCGCGGCGACCGCCGTGCTGATCGGCGGGTTCCTCGTCGTTGAGATCGTCGGCGGCCTGCTCACCAACTCGCTGGCGCTCCTCGCCGACGCCGGCCACATGGCGACCGACCTGCTCGGCCTCTCGATGGCGCTGGCAGCCATCCACACCGCCGACCGCGGCAGCACCCGCAGCGACCGCACCTTCGGGATGTACCGGCTCGAGGTGCTCGCGGCCCTGGCGAACGCGGTCCTGCTCACCGGTCTGGTGGTCTACGTCCTGGTCGAGGCGATCGGACGGATCGGCGACCCACCCGACGTGCTCGCCGGCGGCATGCTCGCCGTCGCCACCGGCGGCCTCGTCGTCAACCTGATCGGCATCGTGCTGCTCCACGGCGGAGCCAAGGAGAGCCTCAACGTCGAGGGCGCCTACCTCGAGGTCCTCGCCGACACCATCGGGTCCATCGCGGCCATCGTCGCCGCCGTCGTGATCGCGACCACCGGGGCGACCATC
>NZ_JBBEBZ010000111.1:0-3529 GCF_040882075.1 Nitriliruptor sp. | reverse complement strand
CCACCCATGTCGGTGCGGTGATCCCAGTTGTTCACGATGACCACGTGCTCGCCCGCACCCTCCTCGTGGTCGTCACCCTCCACGGCGGCGACCACGACGGCGAGGTAGGCCGTGTCGTACTGCTCCACCCGTTCCTCGGGGAGCTCGTAGGTCCCCGCCGTTGGAGAGGAACCACCGCAACCGGCGACCGCGAGAGCCACGGCTCCACAGAGCAGACGGCGCACCTGAGACTCCCACGAACGAGGGGCCGGCAGACTAGACCCGGCCCGGCGCAGCCGATCGCAGCGATCAGGTGATGGCGGTGAGCACCCCGGCGAGCGCTACGAACTGACCGGTGATGACCAGCAACAGGTCGCGCCTCCACAGCGACGTCAACCGGTGCGTCTGGTGCCCCAACGCGGCCTGGAGGTCGGTGCGGGTGATCCGCTCCTCGAGGTCGGCGACGACCAGTTCGGCCTCGCTCACACCGATCACCTCCCCGAGGTGGTCCTCCCAGGCCCGGTAGGCCTGACGTCGACTCATGGTGCCTCCTGGTGCAGTCGTTGTCGACGACGGTAGGGCGGTCCGGCGAGCACACGTGAGCCGGCAACCCCAGCGCTGTGGACGACGGGGCCGGCAGAACGAGACCCTGGTTCGCGGAAGCTCGAGCTCAGCGCGCACCGGCCCGACGAGTGCGCGCGTCAGCCCGCAGGTAGGAGCCTGACGCCTGGGTAGCGGCGCACGGCTTCGTCGACGGTCGCCACGGTGAGGTCCTCCACGACCGCTTGCGCGAGGAGCATCCGGTCGAACGGGTCGCGGTGGATCGGCTCGAGCCGGCCGACGGCGGCAGCGTGTGCAGCGGTGACGGGAAGTTCCTCGAACCCGCTGTCACCGATGGCCCGCACGAGGACAGCGGGGTCGGCGTCGAGGCGTCCGAGACCGACCTTGATGGCGATCTCCCAGACGCAGGCTGCCGACACGTACACCTGGACAGCAGGATCCTCGATGACGGCTCGCACCTGATCCGGCAAGCGCCGGTCGTCGGTGACCGCCCAGAGGAAGATGTGGGTGTCGAGCGTGAGCTTCACCCGGCGGCACCCTCGAAGCTGGCGAGCAGGTCATCCGGCAGCGGAGCATCGAAGTCGTCAGGGACGACCAGTTCGCCGGCGAGGACGCCGAGCCGCCGCGGGGCGGGGCCGTAGGGGACGAGCCGTGCCACCGGCCGGCCGTGACGGGCGATGACGACGTCGGTTCCCCCGTCCTCCACCACCCGCAGCAGGCGAGACAGGCTCGACTTCGCCTCGTGGACGTTGACGATCTCCGTCGACATAGGTGGCTCCTTCTGGACCTGGTCTAGTCTGGCCCGCCTCACCACATCCGTCAACGAACCATGGAGGACGGTCACCGCCGGCTGCTCGAGCCACCCCTGCACGATGTCGTGCGCCTCGTCGACCGGCAACGGCGAGGCGAAGATCGCAGCGCGCGTCGAGAGACGCACGAACCCGACGAGGACGTTCCAGCTGAGGACGACCGTGCTCGGGCCCGACAGCGTCCGCTCCAGCCACGGCCGCGCATCGTGATGGAGCGGCGACGACTCATCCAAGGCGTACAGCAGCAGGTTCAGGTCGAGCAGCTTCACTTGCGCAGTTCGAGCTTGCGGAGCGTTTCAGCGTCCTCGTCGCCCGCCGCGAGTGCGAGCCTCCACCAGCGCGCGCGTGACCGCATCGCCGCATCACAGGAATACGGCTACGCTGCGCTCAGCGAGGGGGCGATGGATGTCGACGGAGTTCCACCTGATGATGCAGCGGCGTGGTGTCCTCACGCTGCCCGCAGACCTTCGCAAACGGCACCACCTCGACGAGCCCGGCGCGCAGATGCGCGTGGTCGAGCGTGAGGACGGTGTCATCGAGCTGCACCCGCAACTGCCAGTCTCCGCCGACCAGGTCTGGTTCTGGTCGGCACGCTGGCAGCGGATGGAACGTGAAGCCGACGACGACATCGCCCACGGCCGTGTCGGCGAGTTCGATGACGTCGACGACTTCCTCGCCGACCTGGACGCGTGAAGTACCTCCGGACCGACAGTTTCAAGGCCGACTACCGCAGGCTCAGCGCCGCCGAGCAGGCCCTGTTCCGCCAGGCTGTCCGTGACTTCAACCGGAGCTGCGACGAGTTCGTTCGAACCCGCGATCCCTCGGTGTGGCCGGCTTCGCTGCGCGTGAAGGCTGTCCGCGGTGCTGCCGGCGTGTGGGAGATGACGTGGAGCTTCTCGGGTCCGGACGGCCGAGCGACGTGGGAGTGGGCGGACCTCGGCGGAGACGAGGACACGCAGCCGGCGGTCCGCTGGCGGCGGATCGGTGACCACCGGATCCTCAAGACACCGTGAAGCTCTACGAACTCACGGGCGGCCCTGGCGGACACACGGAAGCTGCTGTCAAGGGTGAATCCCCGACCTCGTGCCCCTGCTGGCGGAGCGGGTTCGCGACTGCGAGGGGAGGTTGTCGGCGAGCAGGCGGAAAGCGCCTCACGCTGCCGGGGTACTGGCGCCGTCGCTCTACGTGCGACCGTGGGCGATCTGTTGCGGCGCGCTCTCGGGGACGTCCACGTCGGGGTCGCTGAACAGGTGCAGGTAGGGGGTGTAGCGGAAGACGCGGTTGCGGCGTCCGCCGGTGATCTCGTCCACCATCCCGGCGCCCTGGAGTGCGTCGATGACCCGGTTGGCAGTGGCGAAGGTGACGTCCAGGGCGTCCGCCAGCACGTTGACGTTCACCAGCGGCCGCTGGAACAGGACGTCGAGGGACTTGATGCCGTTGATGCCTGCGACGTCGGCTGCGGTGGTCTGGTGGCGTTCGCGGAGGTCGACGATGGCACGGGCGGTGCCGACCGCTTCTTCGGCGGTCTCCTGCACGCCGGCGAGGAAGAAGCGCAGCCACCCTTCCCAGTCGCCATCCTCGCGGATGGCCGTCAGCCGGTCGTAGTAGCTGGCCCGGTGCCGTTGCAGGTGGTAGCTCAGGGACAGCAGGGGGCGATGCAGCACACCTCGGTGCACGAGCAGGAACGCGATGAGGAGCCGTCCGACGCGGCCGTTGCCGTCGAGGAACGGGTGGATGGTCTCGAACTGGGCATGGGCGAGGGCACACTCCACGAGCGGCGGCAACCGGTGGTCGGCGTGCAGGAGTTGACGACCTCTTCGACGTCGTCGGGTAGGCCGTGTCGGCCGGGCTCGAGCTCGTAGGCCAGCACGTCATCCAGAGTGGACTGGGTGCCCTCGATCTGTGAGGACAGCACCGCTTCTCGGCGGACGTACATCGCCACGAACAAGTCGAGGTTCGGCAGCGTGCGCCACGGCCGCTCCTTGTTGTAACTGAAGGCCGATTTCTATCATAAGTAGGTGTGTCGTCGCCCCGTACACGCAGCGACGACAATGTCGAGCACGGCATCCTGGTGGGCCAAGAAGTCGTCGAGGAGCCCTCAGTGTCGGCGTCGCGCGGGAAGCGGCTCACGCTGCCGCCCCGCCCGGCTTCACGTCGATGGTTCGCCTCAGCGACCCACA